>JAQTWR010000115.1 GCA_028689195.1 Anaerolineales bacterium
GCGGCGTTTTCCAGCACGACCGCGAGGCGTTTTTGTTCCTGCGCCATGTTGGCGTACAAGCGCGCGTTTTCGATGGCAATCGCCGCCTGACTCGCAATGGCTTGCAGGAGCAGCAAGTGATCGGTATTGAAATAATTTTCTTCTTCGTGGGTAAGAACGAGCAAGCCAAGCAATTCCTTGCGCCCCGATAAAGGCACAATCACCGCCGAACGGATGTGCGCGTCTTTTGCGTCCGTATTCCAAAGCGGGTCGTTATGCGCGTTTGCGATGACCAAACCCTGACGCGATTCTTCGATATGCGCGATGAGGCTTTTGGGGATAATCGTTTGACCGTCTAAAACCTGCGCGGATAACGAAACCTGATAATTTTGCGGCGCTTCGTTTTCCGCGCCAAAGACGATCATGTTCCCTTGAATCGCGCCGAGCGTTTCCACCGTTCGTTTGAGCAAAATCTGCGCGAGGTCTTTGATGTCGGTGCGCGCGCTTAATTCCTTTCCGATTTCCGGCAGCAAGTTCAGTTCTTTGTTGCGGCGGCGGATAACGTCTTCCGCTTCTTTGACGCGCAGTTTGGTGCGGATGCGCGCCATGAGTTCGTGGCGGTCGAAAGGCTTGGTGACGTAATCGTCCGCGCCGAGGTTCAATCCCGATTGAACGTCTGAAGAATCCAAACGCGCGGCGGTGAGAATGATGATGGGGATGTAACTCACCGAAGGGTCGGCGCGGACCTCTTCCAATACCGTAAAGCCGTCTTTATGCGGCATATCCACATCGAGCAAAACAAGGTCGGGATGTTCGTCGCGCGTCTTATCCAGCGCTTCCAAGCCGTCGCGCGCGGCGACGCATTCGTAGCCTTCGTATTCCAGATAACGCGTTAATAGGGTCACGTTATCGGGTCTATCGTCCGCCACGAGAATCTTGAATTTTTTCTTTACCGCCATACTGGTCGTGGGGCGGGTGGAGTGTTTCATCTCTTCGATGGCGTGGTTCGCAATTTGGCAAATGCGTTCGGGGCGCACGGGTTTGATGATGACTTCGTTTACTTTCAAGCGGTGCGCGGTGACTTTCAACCCCGGCACGTCGTATGCGGTCACAAGGTATGTGAAGGCGGGTTTCTCGGCGGGGTAACTTTGCATCTTTTCGATCAATTCCAGCCCGGTCATTTCGGGCATGATCATGTCGGTGAACAAAATATCCACGCCGCCGTTTTTTATCTTTTCAAGCGCGTCATGTCCGCTTGTGGCTGAAGCGACTTTCACGTTTGGTCCAAGCTGGGTTAATGCGCGCGCAAGCGTTGCTGCGGTATTAGGATGATCATCCACGACAAGGATGCGGACAGGGTTTGCGGTTGCGGGGGAGGATTCTTGTGGAGTCATTACTCTAATTGTATAGAAAGCTATCCCCCGAAACGATAGGCATTAGGCTGAAAAAGTTTGGAAAAGTTGGCGCGTTCTAATCTGCTACAAGGCGGTAGCCTGCGCCGCGCACATTAATCAAAAATGACGGGTTGTGGGCGTCTTCCTCGATTGCCTGCCGCAATTGGTGGATGTGCCATTTAGCGAGTTCCTGCGCTTCATGAATATCCACTTCATATCCCTGAGATTCGGCGACGAGGGTTTTGTATCCCACCACGTCGGGCGAGTGCCGCGCCAGCGCAAGCAGGTAATCAAACGAGGTGTGGGGAATATTGACGGTTTGCTCGTTGACGAGCAGGCAGCGTTTATGCAAATCCAGAACGAGCGCGCCGCGTTTAAGGAAACGGTCGGCGCCGACGTGGATGCGCGGCAGGGGACCCGTATCTCCGTTGCTCAGATTCCTGAGTTCGGTTTGCAGGTCTTCGATCTGCCGCATGATTTCCTGTTTGCGTTTTTCCTTCTGCCGGCGTTCGATGGTTTTTCGCGCGCACTCGATGATAGCTTGCGGTTTGAGCGGTTTGAGCAAGTAATCGGTGGCGCCGTTGCGCAAGGCTTCTACGGCAGAGTTCAGGTCGGGCTGGGCGGTAAAGAGGATAACGGGTAAAGCGGGATAACTACTGTGAATCAGTTTCAGCGCGTCCAAACCCGCCATACCGGGCATTCGCAAGTCCATGAAAATCAAATCAAAATTCGCGGTCTCGATAAAAGAAAATCCCTGCTCGGCGTTTTCTGCAGTGGTGACTTCAAACCCGGCTTGCTGCAAAATACGCGCCAAACTTTGCCTGAGCGCGGCTTCATCGTCAATGATCAGAATATGGGCGGCGTTCATAAGATTTCTCCGTTGTTTGTGGGCAGCCAGACTTTGAAGGTCGCCCCGCGTTGCGGGTTATTTTCGGCTACGATGCGCCCGCGATGTTTGACGATAATTTCGTGCGAGATGGTCAACCCCAATCCCGTGCCGCTTTGTTTGTTGGTGACAAAGGCTTCAAAAATAGCGGGAAGCAGATTTTGCGGTATGCCCGCGCCTGTATCTGAAACGGTAAGCAGGATTTCGTTTGCGTCCTTCAAAAATTTTGTGGATATGTTGAGGCTGCCGCCTTCGGTCATCGCCTCTGCCGCGTTCATCAAGAGATTGAGAATCACCTGCCGTATTTGATCGGACAAGGCGGGGATGGCGGGCAGTTCAGGGTCGGGATGAAATTCAAAAGTAATCTGTTTATGGCGCAGATGGGTGGAGATGAGCGCGTACACATCTTCCACGACGCTGTTGATTTGCGTGGGCTGGAAGTCTTCCGCTTGAATGGGGCGATAGGTGGCGCGCAGGCGTTCGATCATACTTGCCATGCGTTCCGATTCCGCGAGGACAATTTCCAGGTCTTGTTTTCCCTGCGGCGAGATATTCGTTTCCTCTTTTAGTAAAAACAAGGCGTTCTGAATAGATTGCAACGGATTGTTCAATTCATGCGAGACGGTGGCGAGCAGCCGTCCCATGATAGTGAGGCGCTCGTTTTGCATGAGCTGGTTGCGGATGGCTTTTTCCTGCTGCAAAGAAATTTGCAGGCTTTCGTACAAATCCGCTTTTTGCAGGGCTACGGCGAGTTGATCGGCGACGGAGCTGACCAATTGCAGGTCGCGCTGCGATAAGTATTTGGGCGGCGTTTGGTGAATATCCAACAAACCGAGTATCTCTTCGCCGATTTTGACCGGCACAGCCAGTTCGGATTTTGCGTCGGGCAGCAGCGGGTTTCGCATGAAAGACACCACATCGTCCACGTCATTAGTGAAGAATGCCGCGCCCGTTTCTGCGGTATATCCAACGATGCCTTCGCCGGGCGCGAGTTGGTATCCGCGCGCTTTGAGCTGCGCGCCGATTTTTCCGCTGCCCGCGCGCATGATGAAATTTCCGCTTTCGGGGTCGGCTACAAAGATTTGCACATAATGGTAATCAAAGTTTTTTTGCAAAAGTTCTACGGTATCTTGCAAAAGGTTATCGGGTTCCAGCGACGCCGCCAAGCCTTTATTAACACGGTAGAGCGCGTTGGCTTCTTTTAGCGCCTGTTTTGTGCTTTCCAATAGATTTGCGTTTTCGATGGCAATGGCGGCTTGCGTGCCAAGTTGACTTAATAGTTTTATATCGTTCGCCGTGAACGCATACATCATGCCGCTTTGAACGCTGATTGTGCCGAGTTTTTGTTTGCCGCTGCCAACGGGAGCGACCATAAGGGAATGATAGGCTGGCGCGACGCCGTTCAAATGGACAAAGCGCGGATCAGCGTCAATATCGGCAATATTGACCGCTTCTCCGTTGAGGATCACATGCCCCGCGACTCCTTCGCCGAGGCGGATATTTCTTTTTACGCCGCCAAAGTTGGTAAATCCGGCGGCGGCTTCGGCGACGAGTATTTGCTCCTTCTCGTCGAGCAGGTGAATGACGGCTTGTTCCGCGTTGGCGATCAAAGACTTGGCGGAGTCTACTATCAGGCGCAACACGTTGTTCAACCCGATGCGCTCGGTTTCGCTCAAGGCTTTGGCAATTTCCGCCAGCGTTTGCGCTTCGCGCAGGTTGTGTTGAATTTCAATATCCTGTAACATATTCCAGACCGCCAGCGCAATCTGGTTGCCAGCTTGTTCGGCGCGCGCCAATTCTTCCTGCGTAAATTGACGCTTTTGATTAAATCCTACGACTGCGGCGCCGAGGTTATGCTCGCCATAGATCAAAGGAATGCTGACAAAAGTTTGTTCTGAGAATTTGGAAAGAAGGTTTGGGTTTACAAAAGGCGAGGTTAAATAATCCTCGACAACAATGATACGTTTTTCTTGTAAAGTCGCGGCGGTTAGATTTTTCTCCCCTTTGGGATACTTTAGATTTAAGAAAAACGGATTTTTTTTATTATTCGTAGCGACCGGAAATACCTGTTCTCGAATCGCGTCCCAGCGCGTAATGTAGCAGCTATCCGCTTGAAGCAGACTCGAAAAGTCGTCGGTCAGCGTTTTTGCCATCTCATCGAAATCCTGCGCCGCGATAATGGCGTGGGTCATGTTGTTCAACAACGCCAGAAAACGTTCGCGCGCACGCAGGTTTGTTTCTGTGCGCAAGCGACCGTCGAGAATCTGTTTTAGCCGCCCCGCGATTGCGCCGATTAAAATAAGAACGAAACTCCCCGGCAAAAAACCGCTGTGACTGATGGACGTCCACGGCATCCCCAAGACCATGTTCATCATAAATATATTGAAAGCGATTGCGATCAAACTGGCGATCACCCCGCCGGTCAATCCGAAATACCAGCCTGCCGCCGCGATGGGAAATCCAATTAAAGCGGAAATGGCAAGCCCGAATACGTCAAACAACAAAGCGGAGCCAACCAAATAAAACATGGTTGAGAACGCCAGAACAAACCATTTTGCTTGCGGAGATTTGAAATATCGGGTCATTGGTTGTCGCTTTATTTGATTATTATAATGCGCGAGACCGTCTGCTACATTGTGAATTCCTTATAAACGCCAACCCGCCCAAATAAAACAATTTCGGGCAGAGAGAAAATCCTCTGCCCGAAAAATTCTTTTATTGCGTGAAACTGAATTACTTGGGAGCCTGATAGCCGGTAGCTGCAACCATGGCGCGGACCATGTCATATTCCGCGTCGGTGGCGGGCATAATGCCAGACCAGCCGTAGAAGTCAGCGCTGCCGATGGAAGTTCCCCATGCTTCGGTCGCGGCGAAATCTACAAGGGCTTTTTCGATCTGGGAACGCACATCGGCGGGGAAGTCCGGACCGAAAGCGAGCGTATCGTTAGGAATGGCTTGAGAAATAGCAAGGATGCGTACCTTCTGCGCTACATCGGGCGCTTCAGTGCGGATGTTGGCGCGGGCGTCCATGATGCGGTAACCGTCGCAGAGCAGTTTCTTGCCTTCGGCGTCGGGCGCGCAATTCGGGATGGATTCTGCGGGGATTTCATATTGAGCGAGATCGGTGATCTTGCCAGCCAGATAGTCGTCATAGCTGAATACAGATTTGCCGTCGGGGTTCAAAGGAACGCTGTAGAAGACCGTTCCGAAATCAACTTCGCCATTGTACACGGCGGTAACGGTCTGATTGTGACCGCCCGTCTGAACCTGCTCGCCGGGGGTGACGCCAGCCGCAGCCAATTCAACGGTGGGAACCATATAACCAGAGGTGGAACCCTGATCGCCGTAACCCCATTTTGCGCCTCCGAGGTCGGCAAGGGATTGATATTTGCTGTCGCGGGCGACGATATATTCAGCCCAGTAAACAGGGTAGCCATAGCGCACGGCTTTGAAGGAAACATCTACGCCGCACAACTGGCTGGCGAGAGCGTAACCCAAACCGGGGATGAACGCCATTGTATCGGCGGGAGAGGCGCACATTTCTTCGATCGTCGCGGCGTAGGAAGTCGGGACGACTACTTCAAAAGTTAAGCCAGTGGCTTCGTTAAGCGCCTTCGCCATGACATCGCCACCGGTGGTGATGATGTTCGCATCCACAGAGGGGACGAACAACACTTTGATGGGGTGTTCGGGCGAGCCGATAGCGGGCATGGGCGGTTCAGTCGCAACGGGAGCCTCGGTGGGGGCTTCTGTCATAACAGGCGCTTCTGTAGCGACAGGCGCTTGAGTAGCGGCGGGACCACAAGCTGACAGAGCCATTGAAGCGGCAACGATGAGAGTCAGCAAAACGAACAGGGAACGTTTATTCATATCTTCTCCTCTTTAAGAGATATAAGGTTGGATGGGGTATGTCACCCCTGACATAAAGATAATACTCGAATTTATTTGCATAAACAAGTACGCTCGTCTTAAAAAACGGGGACGGAATTCATAATTAACCAACGCCCTCTATCAGTTTGATTTTCTGCGCCCGCCTCATTTTTTTGATGGCAGCCTCGCGCTTCATCGCCTCGGTTCGATTTGATTGCGCCTCCAAATAGACCAGTTTCACGGGTCGGCGCGCGCGCGTATATTTTGCGCCCGTCCCCTTGTTGTGCCGCAATACGCGCCGCTGCGGATCGGTCGTCCAGCCTGTATAAAACGTCCCGTCCGAACATTCGAGGATATAACAATAGACTTCTTGCATAAGTCAAAACCAAGCAAACCTTTGCCACAGACACTTACGCTTGCGCGCAGCGCTGGTGTTACACGGATTTTCACTGATTTGAAAAAAATCCGTGAAAATTGGTGAAATCTGTGGCAAGGGTTTCAAATTTTCTCGCCCAGAAAACATGGCGGCAACTTGCGTTAATTATTTCTTCGACTCTTTTTTCATAATCGCAGAACCAAACAAACGGTCAAAGAAAGAAGGCAGGTTCGCCGCTTCGGTCTTCGTGATTGGATTCCAATCGGCTGCCAGACGTTCGCCCAGCCAGCGTTGACGTCCCGCCAGCGCGGCTTCCAAACGCGCCGCCACGCCGTCGTCATCTTCCTTATCAAGGTCGTCGCGGAAACCGCGCAGCGCCGCGATCATCACATCCAGCGCGTGAACGACGCCCGCGCGATTCTGAAAAGCGGACGCGCGCAGCGAATCGAGTTCATCATGGTACGAGAGTCCGCTGGTGATGGTAGCGTAGGGGCGGCTCGCCACTTTGCGCGCCTCCAACCAGCCGGGCTGATCCACCGTTGCGTTCAGCAAAGCCGCGGATACGATCTGGGGCAAAAGATGCGTGGTGGTTACCAAACCGTCCGCCTCGAAAATATCCGCGAGAATGGGCTGCGCGCCCAACAGTCGCGCAAAATCCACCGCAAGGGTCGCCGCCTCTTCGGGCGTTCCATAATCCGCGCCCACCAGACAAACTCCGTTTGTAAAAAGATCGGCGCGCGCAGATTCCAATCCAAAAGAAAATTCGTGCAGCAATTCAGGATTAAGCGCGATGGCAAGTCCCACATAATAGCAATTGGGCAAAATTTCCTTCACCCATTTTGCAACTTGCGCCTTGACCGGAGAAGTATCCAAAATAATCGTACCGTCTTTCATATCAGGCGCGATGACTTCCAGCGTCTCGCGGATCTGGCTGACGGGAATCGCCAACACCGCCAGCCGCGCATCTGCAACCGCGCTCGGAAGGTGATGCGCCGCTTTATCCACAACGCCTTTTTGCAGCGCCTCGCGCTCGACCTCGATTTTTTTATCATGTCCGACGCGCAATATCGAATCTTTATGCGCCGCCAGCGCCAGCCCCATAGAAGCGCCGATCTGCCCCAGACCTATAATTGTGATTTGAACAGGCATGTTAACCTCGCAAGAGTTTTATAACACGATTATACTGCCGCTTAAACGCCGAGAACCGCGGACGCCGACCGCGGTTCTCTTTGAAAAGGAGGAGAAGAAATCACCTTACAGCCCTAACTTTATCATGGTCGTCCGAATACTACTTGACGTTAAACCTACGACTGGTATACGATT
>JAQTWR010000116.1 GCA_028689195.1 Anaerolineales bacterium
AGGCGATTTCTTCGCGCGTAAAGCGATAGGGCTTATCGTATGTTAAAAAAATGCCGCCCTGTCTTCTTCCATCCGCCATGAGCGGAAGCCCCATAATGGAGCAAATGGAAAGCGCTTCGGCAATGCGCGAACTGATGCGCGAATCGGACTGCGCGTCTTCAGCGATAAGAGTCTGCCCTTCCTGAAAAAGTGAGATCGCCTTCTCGATTTCATCGGCGGCGCTTTGCATTTCCATGAAAATTTCTTTTAGATATCCAGAAGCAGCCGCAGGAATTGGCAAGGATTGGGCTTCGTCCCAAAGTACGATATAGCAGGCGTTTGCGTTGAAAACAGGCAGCATCTTATCCGCAACGCTTTGCAGTAAAAATGTCGATTCTGTGGATTCAAGCGCAATGGCTGTAATTTCAGACAGCAAAAATTTATAGCGGGCGTCTTCCTCGAGGCGTTGATTCATCTCTATCTTTTCGAGCGCGTATGCGAGGTCGTCGGTTAGCTCTTGAAGAAGATGTATCTCCTGCTCGTCGAAGACGGCGGGCGGCTGATTATGATTCACTACAAGCGCGCCAAGAACGCGGTCGCCGCGAAGAATCGGCAGGGAAATTGCCGAACGATTCGGATGCTTTAATTTGCGGGGGCACGCCTGGCATGGATCGCCGTTCTCTGTGGGAGTTACGCGGAAGAACGATTTTTGTTCGATTGCCTGCTTGACGCAAACGAGACCCTGCCCTTCTTTGTCGAGTCTGACGCTGAATTGTTTTGGGTCAACCGTATCCCCGGCGCAGGCGACGAGATTAATGCTGAGGTTGTCCGATTCCAGCAAACTGATCCATGCGAATCCGTACCCCTGACCTGAGATAAGAATCTCGCATGTTCCCTGCAAAAGTTCGTCCTGATTTTTGGCGCGGATAATCAATTGATTAACCTCGCTGATTGTCCGCAAAATTTGGCTGAGTCTCTGTTCTCGTTGGAGCGATTCGCGCGTTTCTTTCAGGCTGCTGTCGAGCGTGTGGAGGAGATAGGTGATAGAGGTCAATGCGGCGATGCTGCATATCAGTAAGACCACGCCGCCGCTGATCCACGCGCTGGCGTCTGTCGAATTGATTTGAATTTCGGATGGTACGATCAAGGTCTCCGAGACTTGCAGCCAACCGATAATCATCATGGTCAGCGCGGTAAAGACAAAAGCCGCCATGCTGGTACGCAGGTCAAAAAATATGGCGGATAAAATAACAAACGCGAAGAATAGAATGCGTCCATCCCCGCTAAAAGACGAAAACAAGAATCCAATGACGCCGAGCATATAAATGCTAAAAAGGAAAAGCCCCGCGCGTAATTCGAATTTGAGTTTTCGGTTGAAGGTGATGAAGGCGAGCAGCGCCGTTGTGCTGAGATAAATGGCAATGGCGGATGCGGCGAGCAACCACGCGTTTTGATAAAAATATCCCGACTCTTCGTACGCTTCGACTGCATTGTAGATTGAACTTATCAGGGCGATCAACCATAGCGCAAATATCCCGCGTAAAACAGCATCCAGAATGCGCGTCCTCCATTCGTGCAAATCATGGGTGGAAACTACTTCAGGGGTGAAAATCGCTCTAATGAATTTCACGTTCGTATTATACTTTGTTGTCGTTGAAATATCCGCTGCCGCGATGGCGGCGGCACATGGATATATTTTATCCTTTTGTGTATAATCTCATTGTCGCCTCGATAGTTCAACGGATAGAACAAAGCACTCCTAAGGCTTAGATGTAGGTTCGATTCCTACTCGGGGCACAAAACATTAATAAATTTCTAATAAAAAAGCCTTGCTAAATTTTTGAGGCGGTAGTAATATTATCAACGATGACCGCTAGGGTGCCCCCCTCACCCTGGCGGTCATCATTTAAGCGTAAGCCCAACCTACCCCAAAAAGGGATTGGGGAAGCAAATAAAACAATCTAACAAAAAACTGGCAGTTTATGACTGCCAGTTTTTTTATTGGATACTTGCAAAAATTATTCTTGATTTGCAGACTGCGCGAACTTGCGCCGATTTTTATCTCCGCGTTGTCGAAGAATTATTTTCGTTGCGGCTCATTGCCGTCATGCCAACGGGGTGATCGGACGGTTCGGGGCGATTGGTATATGCGGGGGCGACAGGCTGCGGTTTTGGCGCCGGGCGCGGATAATTTTGACGCGGGAGATTCGTATTGAACGGTTGATTCACGGGCGCGGGGCGCGCTGATTCATTGCGATATGTAGTCGGCTGCGGCTTGATGTCCGCCATCGTAAAGAGGCGTTCGCCCGCCACCGAGAACGTCCCGATAATCAGCACGCGGATCAACCAAACCATGCCCGCCACCATAATCGGCACGATCTTCGTCATGGCAGATTGCCCCACGAGTAAACTGCCCTCGGCTGTGTGATTGTGAATTGCGACCGCCACGCCCCACCACGTCAGCGAAGCGTTGAAGCCTGCGGCGAGCAGCCATGCGCTAAAGAGATACCAAACTTCGGTGGGTTCGTCGCGTCCTTGTTCGGGCGTGAAGATGCGCGCAATACCTGCAAAATCAATTCCGCAAAAGGCGAAGGCGAGCAGGGTAGACCAGTTCATGCCCGCAAAGGTCAGGTCGCCGAGAATATCGCGCAAGGCAAAAGACGTGGTGCCGAAGTTGAAAACTTCAAAGGCAAGCAAGGCGCTGATGAGAATGCCGCCAAAGATTGCGCCGCGCTTCAACGACGCGCTTTTCAAAAATGGAATCAACTGGATACTGAGCGAACGGTTCATGGGAGTTCTCCTTTTTGGAACCAACAACATGTGGGCGGATAAATATTTCAGCAACTCCTATTATTTTTATGAGGTAATTGTTTATTGTGCGCGAATTACTGATTAAACAGGATTTTAGAACGCATGTTCTATTTTGTCAAGTATAATATGTTGCAGAATAATAGGAATTGTCGTTTGAACAAATAGCAAACTCTTTGGAGAAAAACCTTATGAGCAAAAACGAATCCATTGGATATATTGTCAGCGGCGGATTGAAAGAATCTTTTCGCGCGCGGTTGACGGTTGAGGCGCAGGAAGTGCAGGAGGGCGCATTTGTCGTCATGCAAAATTCCAACTGGCGTTATTACGGACTCGTCACCGATATTCAACTCGGCGCGACGGATCCGCGTTTTGCGGACGAACAAACAGAGGCGCGCTTTCCGCCCGAATTGGCGAAGGCGCTGCATGGTCAAACGCTGTACACAAATTTGGAAATTCTCCCCGCGTTGATGCAGGATATTGGTCCCGCGTTGGATTCGCGCGAATATAAACTCTGGCGCGCCGAGAATCCCAGCGACCCGAATCCGATTCCCGTGAAGACCGTTCCGCCGCACCATACGCCCGTCGAGATGGCGAAGCCTGAACACATCGCGGGGATTTTCGGCGACCCAAGCGCGGACGGCAACTTCATCATCGGCTACACCCGCGAGCAGGGACATCCCGTCTGCGTGAACCTCGATAAGTTCGTGCAGCGCTCGTCGGGCGTGTTCGGCGCGACAGGCACGGGTAAATCATTTTTGACGCGATTGGTTCTCGCGGGGTTGATGAATCATAACAAGGCTTCTGTGCTGGTCTTGGACATGCACAACGAATACGGCTTTGACGACGTCGCTTCGGATACGAAGGCGAAAGTCATCGGGCTGAAGACCAAATTCAAGTCGAAGATAAACGTGGTGGGATTGGGCGGCGGCGCGCTGATTCGGGGCGAGACTCCCGATTTCAATTTGGAAATCGCGATGTCGGATATTTCATCCAGCGATGTGGAGATGCTCTCGCGCGAGTTGAATCTGCGCGAGACCACGCCGACGATTTTGAACGCGCTGTACATGACCTTCCGCGATGATTGGTTCAGGCGTTTCAGAGCGATGAACCGCGAAGAAGTTGAAATTGAAGATGACAAAGGGAAAACGAAGCGCGTTCCTCATCCCGATAGCGTGGCGGCGTGGGCGAACGAGAACGGCGTAAACGTGATGGCTGCCGAGGCGCTGCACGA
Organism: Anaerolineales bacterium; assembly: GCA_028689195.1. Lineage (GTDB taxonomy): Bacteria > Chloroflexota > Anaerolineae > Anaerolineales > Villigracilaceae > Villigracilis. The sequence continues at coordinate 4,022 of JAQTWR010000116.1, forward strand.
CAAACTGCGCCGACTGTTCAACAAGCATTACATTGTGGAGAAACCCGCCGCCGACAGCGTTTCGCAGATCATCAACTCGCTCGAAGCGGGGAAGCATGTGGTCTTGTCGTTTGGCGAGCATGAAAGCGATTTGGATTATCTGCTCGTCTCGAATTTGCTCACGCGCAAAATCCGCGCGGCGTGGGAAGATAAGACTAATGCGTTCCGCTCGCATGGGAAAGGCGAGCCGCGCCCGCTGATTATCGTGGTGGAGGAAGCGCATAAATTATTGAATCGTGAAATGGCGGCGCAGACGACCTTTGCCACCATCGCCCGCGAACTGCGAAAATATTACGTGACCCTGCTCATCGTTGACCAGCGTCCTTCGCAGATTTACGACGAGGTCATGTCGCAACTCGGCACGCGGATTAGCGGCTGGCTCGGCGATGACCTTGATGTTCAAGCCGCGCTTTCGGGGCTTTCGGGTAAAGATTCTTTACGCGGAATGCTCTCGCGTTTGCAGCCTAAAGAGGAAGTATTGCTGCTCGGCTGGGGCGTTCCCATGCCGCTGCCAGTGCGCTCGCGCAGGTATGACGAGAATTTCTGGAAGGAATTACTTGGCGGGAAGGGGAAGAAGTCGGAGGCGGAGAATTTGAAGGAACTTGGGTTTTAGGTAATTAAGGAAGAGCATGTAAAGGAGAGGTCATGAAAAGTATTAATCCCAAAACAAATTTGTTGGAACATTCAGAGGCAAAGATAGCCCTGTATGGTCGTTATCTATCCGTGTACTTGAATATATTACATCGGGCTGGGTTTGTAAAAAGAATATTTCTGTTTGACTTTTTCTGCGGAGAAGGTATGTATGAGAATAATGCAAAGGGAAGCCCTATTATTGCATTAGATTGCATTAAAGATCATTATTATTCAAATAGAAATTTAATTCCAAATATGACGGTTTGGTTTAACGACATTGGCAAGTCTGATTTTGAGGACGGATATAAGGTTGATAGGGTAAAACATATTTATGACGCAATGCTCATTCCGTCCAATGTTGATGTCAGATTTTTCAAGGAGGATTATCGCGATATTTTTCCAAAGGCAATTGAGTTGGTTAAACAAACAAAAGACTCGAAAGGATTGTTTTTTGTTGACCCATTTGGCTATAAAAAAATAAAGCCATTTGATATTCGCCAAATGTTGGAGGTTGGCGATACCGAAGTCTTATTGTGGTTGCCGATTGCTCAAATGTATCGATTTGCAGGTTCGGTAATGGAAAGTCGGTTTTCAGGAAGCGACTCGCTAAGGGAGTTCTTAACTGAATTGTTTGGTAATGATTTGCCAGAGTTTGAATCTGCGTATGATTTTGTTGAACAATTGAGAGAAAGATTTAGGACATATTTGCGCGATTTGAATTCATATGTAGATATATTTACGTTAGAACGAGATGCCACAAATATTTATTGTCTGTTTTTCTTTACCAGAAATATTAAGGGGTATGAAAAAATAATTGAGGCAAAATGGCAAATTGATAAAGATCATGGTAAAGGTTTTACGCTTGAAAAAACGCCCTCGCTTTTCAGCGAAATTGAATTGTCTGGTTACAAGCAGAAAGTTCAAGTATTTGTAGAGAGCGCTGAATATCGTACAAATGAAGAACTTTATAACTTTGGACTTGAAAATGGTTTTCTTCCCAAGCACACAAAGAGTGTTTTAGACAATATTGATAATGTGAAAATTGCTGTTGAGGTAGTCTCGCTTGATGGCAAGCCTGCAAAAGGATATTATTATCTTGGTGATATGAAACGGAGAGTTGGAATTCGACTTATACAAAAGTTAGGTATATAATTAAATGTAGAACTTTTGTTCGTTTAGATGTTTCTGGAGAGAAAAAATGGCTCAATCTCATATCGAGTGGACAGAATCCACTTGGAATCCGCTCACTGGTTGTACAAAAATTAGCCCTGGTTGTAAGCATTGTTATGCAGAACGTATGGCAAAACGCTTACAAGCAATGGGACAGGCAAACTATGTCAATGGCTTTAAATTGACCATGCACGACCATGTGCTTGAAAAGCCTTTGGAATGGAAAAAACCTCAAGTTATTTTTGTCAATTCGATGAGCGATCTATTCCATAAAGACGTTTCTTTGGAGTTTATTCAACGTGTGTTCGATGTGATGAAACGCGCTCACTGGCATCAATTTCAGGTTTTGACCAAACGATCTGAAAGGCTGTCGGAACTCAGTTCACAATTGGAGTGGACAGATAATATCTGGATGGGCGTCAGCGTTGAGAATAAAGATTATGTTTATCGAATTGACGATTTGCGGAAAACAGGCGCAAAGATAAAGTTTCTATCCATTGAACCGCTTTTAGGTCCACTGCCAAAGATGAATTTGAGGGGAATTAATTGGGTCATTGTTGGCGGCGAGTCGGGACCTGGGGCGCGTCCGCTTGAAAGGGAATGGGTTACTGGCGTTCGGGATCAATGCTTAAAAACAAAAACGCCTTTCTTCTTCAAACAATGGGGCGGCGTTCAAAAGAAGAAGGCGGGCAGAACGCTTGACGGAAAAATCTGGAATCAAATGCCTGCGGAGATAGAGTTGGTCAGAGCGTGACCCATCACCCGCTTTTCCCTTTCTGTCCATGTAAACCGCTCGACGTCTTTACGCGCTTGGGCGCCCAGGGCAGCTCTGCGCGGTTCGTCGGCGAGTAAGTTTTCGATTTCCGTTTTCCATGTTTCGATATTCGACGGCTCGCATAACGCCGCATTCCCCTCGTTTAATATTTCTCGAATAGACGGCAAATCTGCCGAGACGATTGCCCGCCCCGCCGCCATGTACTCAAACATCTTCATCGGGTTGATGACCTCGGCGATGTCCTGCCCGCTGGATGCGGAAATGGAGCGGCTGTATGGCATGAGCAAAACATCCGACGCGGCTTGATACAGCGGGACTTGTTCGTGCGGCGCGAAACCCGTCATCGTCACGTTGTTCATCTGCGCTTCGGAACATTTTCCGCGCCAAAATTCAACTAAATCGGGAGTGCCGCCCACCCACAGAAAGTTCACGGCTGGCATAGACTTTGCCAACTCAAACAACAACTCCGCGCCGCGCCCCGCGTAAATGTGACCCGTGAATCCGACGGTGAGATTTTCTTTAAGATTCAATCGCTTTCGCGCTTCGCTGGGAGTTGGGAGGTTTTGATATTTTTCCAACTCGACGCCGTTTGGCGCAACCAAATAATTAGTAATTGGTAATTGAATTGAACGCTCTAAAATTTTCTTCAACGCGATATTGGTGGTGGTGATTAACTTGCGTCCGTTGATTTTTACAAATTGACGCAGCCACCACGCGCCCATTTTTCCCGCCACATCCGCGTGCATTTCGAGAACGACGGGGAATTTGCGCGTCAACGCAAGCGCGGCGGATTGCGGCAGCCATGTGTAGATCAACTCTGCGCCGAATTGTTCCGCGGCGAGCTGGGAACGGAGAATAAAATCAACGCGGCGAAAAAACTTGAGCGATGGAATCAACTCTATGGGGGGAACGTCGCGTAATCCATAATGGGCGCGGAGAGTCGCTTCGGGGGCAGGATCAGATTCGGCGGGCGCGAAAATTTTCAAGTCATATCCCAGTTGTATCAACGCCTGCGCGACCTTCATCGCTTGAATCGAGTTTGCCGTCAATGACGGAATCCGCGAGTTTGTAATGAGCGCAATTTTCATTTCTTTTCTTTCATCCTGATTTCGTTGATACCGCGCAAGACCATCAC
>JAQTWR010000117.1 GCA_028689195.1 Anaerolineales bacterium
ATTTTGAGCGCGCCCTTCGCGCTCTTTTGTTGGATTATGTTGATCGTCAAGTTGTTGAATATAAAAACAAAAACGCCGAATTTGAGGCGCGTTACAAGCAAACCTTTGACTCGTTTACCGCTTCATTAAAGAATAGCGCAACGCCTGAACAAGAAGACGAGTGGATGGATTGGGAGGCGGCGCTTGTTTTTCTTCGTAAATGGCAAACTATTCGCAAGCAGGTAACTGAAGATGTCGCTGCTTGATGATTTGATTGCGCGGATGAGTTCTATCCAGGAATTAAGCGATATTCAAGTTCTAGAAAACGAGTTGGCAGATGACGAAACATTTGCGTTTAAGGTTCGCGCTACGATTGCCCCGAATTTTTTGCAAATCCGTTTATTAGCAGATAGAGACTTTAAACGATATTCTTTTCAACTTTACGGCGACTGTCCTTTGTTGCGTTGGGATAATGCTCCTCATTATCCTGATTTTTCCAATTTTCCTCATCACTTTCACAGCCGCGACAATAACGCCTACTCTTCCGCTTTGACGGGAAATTTGCTTGACGACTTTGACATAGTGATGGCAGAGATCAAGCAATTTATGAATTTATAGATAAGGTTGAATAAGATGAAAAAACGAATTCGCCTTTTTCTTGCAATTCTTATTCTTGCGATTTCAATCGCGCTTTTGACATGGGGATATGCGCCAAACCCGCGAGTGACTCGCATTCAAAATATCGCGCCGACCGAGATGCAACTACCCGCGCCGTAAACATGAACGCGTTTATTTTTCCTCCCCGCTATGCCTTTATTACCTTCGTTTTGATTCTGGTTTTTGCCAACGCCGCTTGCGCTTCTGCGCCGCAACCCGCCGCGCCGATGGCTCCCGCGCCCTCTTTGACGCAATCTGCCGCCGCCGCGCCGACTTCGCAGCCGACGCAAATTCCCGCAATTCCAGAATCGCGGCGTTTGACGTTGGAATTTCCCGCAAAGATGCGCGCGGGCGTGGAAGGCGATATTATCCGCTTGACGTTGGAGGTGGACGACCTTGGCAATGTCACGCCAACCGCGCAGGTCGGCGGTAATGTGGTGGTGGGCGAGACCGTGCAAATCCCCAATCTGTATGAAACGCATCAGGTCACCGCCGAGGCGAAATTAGACCTTGCGGGATTCTCCGTCCAGCCGCCCGATGCGATTTACGAACCGCTCAAACGCGGGCAATCGGTTACGTTCTATTGGAGCGTCCGCCCGCAGGAGACGGGAAAATATCGGGGGATAGCGTGGCTTCATTTGAATTTTGAGAATCGCCTGACGGGAGAGAAAGACCGCGTCGCCATTTCCGCGCAGAGGATCGAGATTGAAGCGGTGGATTTCTTCGGGATGTCGGTCAATGTGGCGCGGGCTTCTGGCGCGGTCGGCTCCATCGTTGGCGGCGTGATCGGTTTTCCGTTTTTAGAGGACATCGTCAAGTTCGTTTTCAAGAGAAAGAAAAAGAAAAAGAGATAACCCCGTCATAGAAATACATGACGAATATCACCCTAAAAATTGACATGCTATCAGGGGAGTTGATTTATCCTATATGGTACAATTTTGCGCGTTTGTGTGCAGGCGTTTGTCAAATTACGCCGCGTACAAGACATTTCATGACGGAGAAGAAAAATGAATGAGTGGCTTTATGTCGGTTTATTTTTTATTGTCGGCTTGATCATCCCGGTCGGCGCGATTGCGGTGGGATGGCTTTTTGGACCGAAGAAACCCAATCCTATTAAGCAAGAAACTTACGAGTGCGGTATCGAACCTGTGGGCGAAGGTTGGGTGCAATTCAAGGCGCAGTATTACATTTTTGCGCTGGTCTTCCTTGTCTTTGACGTGGAAACCGTTTTTCTATTCCCGTGGGCTGTCAAATTGGGGCAGATGGGCTTATTTGCCGTTGCCGAAGGCATTGTCTTTATTCTCATCCTTATCGCCGGACTCGTTTACACATGGCGCAAAGGAATGCTGGAGTGGGCGTAGACTTTTTGTAAATATGGAGAAGGCTGAACGGATTTTTCCTTTCAGCCTTCTCTTTGTGTAAAAATCTCTCATTCCCGGTTCATCCCCTCTCTTTTGGGAGAAGGGCAGGGGTGAGGGAAAAACAGGAGTGACTTATGAATTTTTGGAATGACCCTCTGAAAGTCGCGGCAGATTGGTTGATGGGCGTTTTCGCGGGCTGGGGTATGAACGAAACGGCGGCGAATTTGCTGGTCGCGTTCCTCGGCGTTTTGCTGCTCATCACCATTTTGATGGTGATTGACATCTTCCTCGTTTGGATCGAGCGCAAAGTGGTTTCCCGTTTTCAGGACCGTATCGGTCCTAATCGCGTGGGACCTTTCGGCTTGATTCAGCCTTTCGCCGATATCGTCAAGTTGATGATTAAGGAAGATACCACGCCCAACGGCGCGGATAAGGTTGTGTATAACCTCGCGCCGATTCTCTCGATGATGTCGGTGTTGATTCTGTGGGCGGTTGTGCCGCTTGCCCCCGTGATGCTCGGCGTGGATTTGAACGCGGGTATTTTGTTTATCATCGCGGCGGGTTCTATTGGCACGCTTTCCATCATCATGGGCGGCTGGTCGTCGAACAATAAATTCTCGGTAATCGGCGCGTTCCGCCAGGTGGCGGTGATGGTCTCGTTCGAGATTCCCATGCTGGCGACGCTGCTCATCCCGACGATTTTCGCCGGCTCGATGGGCATGAACGCCATCATTCAAAGCCAGAATATCTGGTACGTTTTCCTTTCGCCGCTAGCCGCGTTGATCTTTATGATCGCCGCAATCGCGGAATTGGGACGCGCGCCCTTCGATCTTGCCGAAGGCGAATCGGAATTGGTTTCAGGCTACAACATCGAATATTCCGGCATGAAGTTCGGCATGTTCTACGCGGGCGAACTTTTGCATGCCTTCACCTTTGGCGGTTTCTGGTCTATCTTCTTCTTTGGCGGTTATCGCTTCTTCGGCTTGGAACAAATCAGCCCCGCCTTCGGGATTTTGATTATTTTATTCAAAGCCATGATCGGTTATTGGGTCATCATGTGGGTCAAGTACACCATGATGCGCATCCGCATTGACCAGATGCTTTCCTTCAACTGGAAATTCCTCACGCCCGTCGCCTTTGTCCTTGTGATGGTCACCGCGTTGATGAACGCGCTCTTAAGTTCCGCTTCCAGCTGGCTCTACATCGCGGGGATGATCCTCTCGAATATTATCGTCGCGTGGGTCGCGTTGGAAATCGTCCGTTCGACGGCGAAGCAGGAACGCAAAAAAGTGGAAGGCGTGAAGGTTGTCGCAGAGGCGCATCATTAGTAATGCGTAATTAGTAATTAGTAACTGGTAATTACCAATTACTAATCTCCAATTACCAAAGGATTTTTCTATGACTGGTGAACAAATCTTTTTCTTGATCGTTGGAGCGGTAACGCTCCTCTCCGCGTTGATGGTTGTAACCTCGCGCGATCTCGTCCATGCCGCGTTGTGGCTGGTTGCGACGCTTTTCGGCGTGGCGATTGTGTATGCGTTTCTTAATGCGGGCTTTTTGGCGGTGGTGCAAGTGGTGGTGTACATCGGCGCGATTGCCATTCTCTTCATCTTCGCGGTCATGTTGACTCGCCGTCAGGCGGCGGATACGGGCGCGGCGATGAACGCCAACTGGTGGGTGGGCGCATTGGTGGCTGTAGTTTCCTTTTTGGGGCTGGCGTCCATGCTTTCAAAATGGAGCGGCTTCTCTAAAATGGCGACTGCCATGCCCTCTGGATTTGACGCGGTCGGTCAATTAGGCGGCGCGTTAACTTCGGCGGATGGATACGTCCTGCCGTTTGAAGTCGCGTCTGTTTTGCTGCTTGCGGCTTTGGTGGGCGCGGTCTATCTCGCGTTCAATAAAAAATAGGAGGCGCGCAAATGATTCCCCTCTCTTGGTATCTCATGCTCGCGGCTGGATTATTCAGCATCGGTTTGTTTGGAGCGCTTGCGCGTAGAAACGCCGTCGCAATTTTGCTCGGCGTCGAGTTGATGCTTAATGCCGTCAATATCAACCTCGTCGCATTTTGGCGTTACGGCGACGTCGCGGTCATGGCGGGACAAGTCTTCGCGATTATTGTCTTTGCCGTCGCCGCCGCAGAAGTTGCCGTTGGGCTGGCTTTGGTAATCTCCGTCTATCGCCGTCGCAATACGGTGGTCGCGGAAGATTTGAATATGATGAAGTGGTAGGGACGCACATGACACATGAATTTGCGACTAATCTCGTTTGGCTTATTCCCCTGCCGCCGTTGATCTCCTTTGCGCTTATTGTATTATTCACCAATAAGAATAAGGCGCTCAGTCATACGGTGGCGATCAGCGCGGCTTTCCTTTCATGGCTCGGCGCTATGATCGTTTTTTGGAACGCGGTCAAGGTTGAACATTTTGCAAAAGAGCCGTTTACGTCTTCGATCAATTGGCTGCCGACCGGCGACACTTGGTTGAAACTCGGCGTGTTGATTGATCCGCTTTCCGCGACGGTTTTGTTCTTCGTCGCGTGGACGGTCTTGATGATATTCCTATACAGCGTTGGCTATCACAACTTTGGACAGCCCGAAGGCGATCACGACCACGCGGGTTTGCCGCCTCATGGCGCGACGGTTCACGGTCACGCGGTTCTTTCCATCGAGCCGATGTACTCGCGCTTCTTCGCGTTCATCAGTTTGTTCGCGTTCGGCATGTTGACTCTCGTCGTCTCAGACAATCTGCTCACGCTCTTTGTCGGCTGGGAAATCATGGGCTTATGCTCGTACCTGCTCATCGGTTTCTGGTACGGGAAAATCTCCGCGCGCAACGCCGCAATCAAAGCGTTTATGACCACGCGCATCGGCGACGTGTTCATGCTGCTCGGCATCTCCTTCCTCTACTATGCGACGGGCACGCTTTCTTTCCGTGAAATTTTCACCGAAGAAGTTTTGCACACCCTTGCGACTGTTCCCAGCGGCGTGTTTGGACTCTCCGCTGCCGGGTTGATCGGACTGCTATTATTTATCGGCACGGTGGGTAAATCCGCGCAGTTCCCCCTCCACGTTTGGCTGCCAGACGCGATGGAAGGTCCCACCCCCGTTAGCGCCATGATCCATGCGGCGACGATGGTTTCGGCGGGCGTGTACGCGGTCATCCGCATGTTCCCGCTCATCAGCCTTGATGAGAAAACAATGGCGATTGTCGCGTTCATCGGCGCGTTCACCGCGCTTTTCGCCGCTACGATTGCCGTCGCGCAGAACGACATCAAGCGCGTTCTGGCGTACTCCACCATTTCGCAGCTCGGCTTTATGATCGCGGCGCTCGGCATCCACGCTTATGTTGCGGCTGCCTTCCATTTGGTGACGCACGCTTTCTTCAAGGCGCTGCTCTTCCTCGGTTCTGGCTCCGTCATTCACGGCATGGAACATGGTGTGTTGCACACGGGCAACCACAAAGTTGACCCGCAGGATATGTTCAACATGGGCGGCTTGAAAGATAAAATGCCCATCACATTCTGGACCTTCCTTATCGGCGGTTTCGCGCTCTCCGGCTTCCCGCTGGTGACTGCGGGCTTCTGGTCGAAGGATGAAATCCTCGCGGATGCGTTTATCAACGGTCACATCGTTATCTTTGCGACGCTCGCTTTCGCGGCGTTCTTAACCGCGTTCTACACCATGCGCCAGATTACGCTGACCTTCCTCGGCGAACCGCGCACAGAAGAAGCAAAACACGCGCACGAAACCCCGTGGACGATGACCACTCCGCTCGTTGTCCTCGCGTTTTTCGCGGTCACTTTTGGATGGGTCGGCATCCCCGAACACTTCCCGCTGCTCGGTGGAATTATCCCCAATTGGCTGCATGAATTCGTCGGCTCCACGCTGGCGGAACTCCCCGAAGTATTGCCGTTCAGCATCGTTCCGCTGCTCACTTCATTGGTGGTCGCGCTCGGCGGTTTGTTCGTGGGTTGGTACGTTTACCGCGACGTCAAATCTCCCGCCGAAGATAAACTCCAAATTGATTTCTTGAAGAACAAATATTACATGGACGAACTCTATAACGTGGTGTTCATTCAGCCCGCGTTGTGGTTCTCCGAAGTATTCGTCTCCAAATGGATGGACAAAGGCGTCATTGACGGCATCCTGCACTTCTTTGGACCCGCCACCGGCGGAATTGGCTCGACCATCCGCAATTACTTCGATGTTCCCGTCGTCAATCAATTCTTCGGCGACGGTTCCGCCGACGTAACTTATTGGATTGGCAAGAACCTGCGTCCCATTCAAACGGGTCGTATCCAGCAGTATTTTCTGCTTTCGTTAGTCGTCTTCTCTGTGATTGGCGGCTTAATCTACTTTTTACTGCTAGGATAGGAGCGCGCGATGGATTTCCTTAATACTCATCTCCTCAGCCTGATCTTATTCGTGCCGACAATCGCGGCGCTGATCATGCTTTTTCTGCCAAGCGGCGAAACGAAACTTCTGCGCTGGTTTGCCTTTGGCTCCAGTCTGATTCCCTTCATTCTGACGCTCGTGTTGTGGAAGAATTTCGACCCCAACGCAACAGGCTTCCAATTTGAAGAAATTTATCCGTGGTATCAGGCGCTGCGCTCGTCGCTGCATTTGGGCGTAGACGGCATCTCGCTCGCGATGGTTTTGCTGACCACCTTCCTCACGCCGCTCGCCATTCTCGCCTCGTTCAGCGTGACGGATCGCGTCAAACCGTACATGATGCTTTTCCTCTTTTTGGAAATGGGCATGCTCGGCGTGTTCATGTCGCTCGACCTGTTGATCTTCTTCGTCTTCTGGGAAATCGGACTCGTCCCCATGTACTTCCTCATCAACCAGTGGGGCGGCGCAAACAAAGATTACGCCTCGCTCAAGTTCATGATCTACACCATGGGCGGATCGCTCGGCTTGCTGCTCGCGATTCAAATGCTCGGCGTTCTCTTTGGAACTTACGACTTGGTTGATTTGTACGCGCGCTGGAACTCCCTTGACGCTGGTTCTGTTTTGATGGGAATGTCTGTTGCGACAGTTAAGACCATCGCGTTCTGGGCGTTTACCATTGCCTTCGCGATCAAAGTCCCCGTCTGGCCCTTCCACACTTGGCTGCCCGACGCGCACACCGAAGCCCCGACCGCCGGCTCCATGCTCCTCGCGGGCGTGTTGCTCAAACTTGGCGCGTATGGTTTCTTGAGACTCGTGCTGCCGTTCTATCCGCTTGAAGCGAAAATATTCGCGGGCGCGTTGGCTTTCCTCGCGGTCATGGCGATCATCTTCGGCGCATTCGGTTCATTAGGTCAATCAGATTTCAAACGCCTCGTCGCGTACTCTTCCGTCAATCACATGGGATTTGTCGTTCTCGGCATCGCGGCGGCTGCTTTGGCGGCTGGCACGAAAGACGCGCACATTGCTATGGACGGCGCGGTCTTGCAGATGTTCAATCACGGCATTTCTGCGGCGGGAATGTTCTTCCTCGTCGGCGTGATTTATGAACGTTCGCACACGCGCAACCTCGACGATTTTGGCGGCTTGTTCCCGATTGTCCCCGTTTACGGCTCTATCTTGATCTTCATGAGCATGGCTTCGCTCGGTTTGCCCGGTTTGAGCGGCTTCGTTTCCGAGTTCATGGTTGTGCGGGGTGCGTATCCTGTCTTGACCGTTTACACCGCCATCTCGATGCTTGGTTTGCTTTTCACGGGCGCGTACATTCTGAAAGGGATTATGAAAATTTTGCATGGTCCCATGAACGAACATT
>JAQTWR010000118.1 GCA_028689195.1 Anaerolineales bacterium
TTTTGCGTCAACCTCACCAAAGATATTGCGGACAAAACCACGCTGGTCTTTTCTGCGCGCAGCAAATGGAGACAGCCTGACCCCTTTGAGCCGGGTTCGTATGTGGTGGAATTTCAAATTACCGGCATGGCTTCTTCCGACCACGCAATTTTTCACCGCATGTCTGAGAAGTATGGGACGAAGAAGTGATAAAAAAAACCCGAGGCGTTTGCGCGAAACCTCAGAGTTTTTTATCTATTTTAAGTATTTCCGCCGCTTTTAGAAAGCGTTTCTGTACAAGGTAGATGACAGTCACTTTAAAAGTGACTGTCATCTGAGAGTAATCTTATTCCTTCTTCCGCGTCGGGAAAATTTCGGGCAGGTCCAATTCTTCGCCGAGGTCTTGCGGGGGTTCTTCGCCGCGCAGTGTGGGCTTCACTTTTTTGAGAAAAGGCTCCAAATCCACAACCGCTTCCGCGCTGCAATATGGACAAGCAACCGTGAGCGTTTGCTCCTTCGTAATTTCGCGGAGCAGGGTATACGTCTTCTCGCAATTCCAGCATTTGAAAGTATATCTTTCCTTCTCCATCCGTCCTCCTTATAAAGTCATCACCGCGCCGATAATTCCCGAAAAGAAAAGCGCGCTCGAAGCGGTTATCAACCTGCGCTTATAGTTGGCTGACTTGTTGAAGAAATCTTCGATCCCAATCCCCTCGTCGAATTTCTGCGGGTCTTGTTTCAAAATCGTTACGTCAACTTTCCAGGTTTTGGGCGTCAGCGCCATCAAGGTCGTCGCCAGCGCCGCAAACCATAATATAAACGCAATATAACCGACCGTCCCAACGGAAACGGTCGCTTTGTCGCCGTAGAGCAATTTCAACGCCGTCGCGTACAGCCCGGGGATTGCCAGTTCGAGCGTCAACAAACGCTCGCTCAACTTATCCATCAAATCGCTTTGCGCGGCGATACTCTCGTAAAATTTCTCGCGCAGCAGTTTTTCATTCTCGTTCAAGGGTCGTGTGAGAATTGGTTTGTTTGGCATAGCGTTTCCTTATATACGATTCGTCAATAAAGTCTATTATAACAATGCGTCGCGCCTGACGCGCCATGTATCATTCCGCTGAAAGGCGCGATGCATTTTGGAAAACGCCCGCCAACTGCAAATCGTGAATCTCTTTATACAAGCCGCTTTCGCGCAGCAAATCGGCGTGAACGCCGCGCTGGACAATTTGCCCCTTATCCATCACCAGAATCAAATCCGCGCGGCGCACGGTGGAAAGGCGGTGCGCGATGACAAACGTCGTGCGCCCCTCCATCAACGTATCCAGTGCCGATTGGATTAGCCGCTCGGTTTGCGTATCCACGCTCGAAAGCGAATCGTCCAAAATCAAAATGCGCGGATTCATCAACAGCGCGCGCGCAATCGCCACGCGCTGACGCTGTCCGCCTGAAAGCGTCACGCCGCGCTCGCCGACCACCGTTTCATATCCGTCGGGCAGCACCTCGATAAACTCATGCGCTTGCGCGGCTTTCGCGGCAGCGATAACATCCTCCATCGCCGCGTCGGGTCTGCCATAGGCGATATTATTTTTAATCGAATCAGAAAACAGCAAAGACGTTTGCAGCACAATGCCGATTTGCCTTCGCAAAGAATTCAACTCCACATCGCGGACGTCATGCCCGTCCACGAATAACGCGCCCTCGCTTGCGTCATAAAAGCGCGGGATGAGATTGATGAGCGAGGTTTTCCCCGACCCCGTGGGACCGATCAACGCGACGACGCGATTCGGCTCGACCTTCAAGTTGATTCCGCGCAGCGAAGCGTTTCTCTCGTCTTGATATATCAAATCCACGCCGCGAAATTCGACTTCGCCGCGCAAGGTCGGCAAGACAACCGCGCCCGCCTTCGACCTAATCGCAGGCGCGACGTCCAAAATTTCCAAAACGCGCTGCGCGCCCGCCGCCGCCTCCCCGCCGGCATTGACCAGCCCCGTCAGCGCCTGCGCGGGTTCCGCCAGCATGAGGATGTACGCGTTAAACGCGACAATCGTCCCGATAGTGAGTTTTCCGTCCATCACCATCTGCCCGCCGAACCAGAGAATCAACATGGTACTGAGCAGGGTCAGCCAGTTCGTGGTCGGCATGATTTTCGCCCACTCGTCAATCACTTTGACCCAGGTTGTAAATACTTTCTTATTGGCTGTATCGAAACGTTCGATTTCGTAACTCTCGCGGGCAAAGGCGCGCACCACCTGAATGCCCGTTACGTTCTCCTGCAAGCGATTCGATACGTCGCCGATGGCGCTATCTACGGCGAAAAAGAGCGCGCCGATTTTCGTCCCAAAACTGGAGGTCATAATAATCAGCGGGATAATCGGCAGCAGGGAAATGACCGCCAATGTGGGATTGATTGAGAACATCACAAACAAAATCCCCACCGAAAGAAACGCAAAGCGCACGAGTTCCGCAATGGACGAGCCGGCAAATTTCTCAATCGAGCGCACGTCCTCGATACAGCGCGAGATGAGTTGTCCGCTTTGGGCGTGGTCGTGATAGGCAAACGGCAGATATTGAATATGGTCAACCATGCGGTTGCGCAGGTCGTATCCCACGCTTGCCGCGATCCACTCGGAAATATAGCGGTGAAACAAATTCAGCGCGGCGGAACCAATTCCAAGCGCAAACAAAATCAACGCGGAGCGGAGCAGATTCGCGGTCTGCCTGCCGACAAGTCCAATATCAATGACGGATTGAATAATGCGCGGGACGAGCAGGTTCAGCCCCGTGAGCGTAAGCAAAAGAACCAGCGAGGCGGTCACCTGCCAGATATAAGGTCGAAGAAAAACGGAAATGCGAAGCAGATTTTTCATGGCATTTTTTAGGATACCACAAGAGTAAACGAACAATCAGTGATTTTCGTCAGTTGAATGAAATATCGTTTTCATCTATACTACTTTTACACCCACAAAAAAGGAGCAAGAATGACTGAAGCGCGAAAAAAAATCACATTGCCGTATTTGTTCAAGAAAGTCGCCGACAAAGAGCCGATTACCTGGCTCACCTGCTACGACTACCCTACCGCATATTTGCAAGATCAGGCGGGCATCGAAATGATTTTGGTCGGCGATAGTTTGGGCATGACCATGCTCGGCTTCGACTCGACACTGCCCGTCAAAATGGACGATATGATTCGTCACGCGCAGGCTGTGCGTCGCGGCGCGCCGACCGCTTTCGTCGTCGGCGATATGCCATACATGACCTATCAAACTTCGGTGGAAGACGCGATTCGCAACGCGGGTAGATTTATGTCCGAAGCGGGCTGCGACGCGATTAAACTCGAAGGCGGTGCGGCGATGGCTGACCGCATCAAAGGCATCGTGGACGCGGGGATTCCCGCCATCGGTCATTTGGGTCTTACGCCTCAATCTGTTTCTGCGCTTGGGGGATTCCGCTTACAGGGAAAATCTGCTTCGCTTGCCAAGAAAATCTTAGATGATGCGATTGCATTGCGCGACGCGGGCGCGTTCTGCATCCTGCTCGAACTTGTACCCGACCGCCTGTGCAAACTCATCACCGAAACCGTCGAAGACTGCATCATTATGTCGCTCGGCGCCGGACCCGACGCGCACGGTCAATTGCTGATTTATCACGATATGTTTGGCTTGTATCCCAAATTCAAACCGAAGATGGCAAAAGTCTATGGCAACGCGGGCGAAGTCATCCTCAACGGGTTGAAGTCCTACCACGACGAAGTCATCGGTGGACAGTTCCCCATGCAGGAAAATTATTTCGGTATGTCGGATGATGAATTCAACGAGTTGATAAAGATGTTGAAATAAAAATCGAATGACAGTCACTTTCAAAGTGACTGTCATCTATTAAGGAGAAAAAATGGCAAACACACAAAAACTTCTCAAGATTTCGCCCGATAAACTTAAGGCGTTCAATTCCATTTTGCTCGACCCCAACTCGCAAATTATGAAAGATTTTTTTGCGGTAGTGGCGAAGTACGGCACGCCCGAAGAGATCAACAAAAAACATCGCGCATCGCGCAAGATGAATAATTTGTTCAAATTGGTCGAGGAACGCAATCCCGCTTACATCAAAGATTTGAACTGGCTCATCCAACAGCGCGACAAGGGCGCGTTTATTTCCGTTGCAGATTATCGCAAGAAAGTTCTCGGCGGCGCCGCGAAGAAGACCAAATTCAAAGATAAATACGCGGTCACGTTGGAAGTCTCGGCGCTGCAATATTTCCCCTGGGTGCGCGTGATGGCGGAACAAGCCATCGCCAATCAAACGCTCATGCCCGGAAGGTATATCGCCGTCCGCAATATGAAAGAATCCGAAGCCGATGGCGACCTGCCCGCGATTGTCGCTGCGTTGGATATTATCGGCGCGTCGTTCGTGGAAACGCTCGACACCAAAGGCACCGACGGGTCGAATCCGCATCTTGGCGGTCCCGCCACAATCACGGGATACTTTGGCGGCATCGGTCAGCCCAACGAACATGCGCTGATGTGGCTGGACGAGTTTTTATATTACTACACCAACTACGGCGTACAGCATGTTCTGAATTTCAATGGCGGTACGATTCTGCTCGCCTTCCTGCTCTATCGTTTGGGCGTAAATATCCAATTCAAGATTTCGGTGTTCTTCGGCGCGGATAATCCCTACAACGCGTTGTGGATTCTGACGATGGCGAAACTGCTCAGCCGCGACGATGGCACTTCCCCACTGATCGGATTCAACTGGTCGAACTCGGTCAACAACCAAACAATGGAATTGACCGCCGACTTCCGTAAAGCGCTGGGCTTGGAAAAGGTCGTGCGCTTCGAACATCACATCACCGAGCCGCAAAAGAATATCGTCCTGCAGCCGTACAATCGCCGCGCAGAACTGGTCGAGCTGGCGAACCACGTCGCCAACATTGCCGCGAAACACGAAGGCGGCGACCCCGAAGTAGACGTAACTCGCGAACACATCTCCGATATTCTTGATTATTTCCGCGAGAAAAAGGAAGTTGTCGAATCTGGAGATTGGGAACACCTGCAACGAAATTACCTTGATAAAGTGGACGCCTGCAATCGCACCGCCTGGGCATTGACTGAAAAAGGCTTGAGTTTTATCGCGGCAATGAATTTGCATAAATAAGTCTGAAAAGCGAGGACTCGCGAAAGGGCGCGAGTCCTCGTAGTTATGCGGGAATAAATTTGAGAATGTATTTTTTGAAAAATATTCGCGCAAGTATGCTTGTCGCGAACGTACTTGCAATAACCAGAAAAAGAATCAAACGCGGAAAACTTTCAATCCAGCCGTTTTGAAATGCCAGATAGGTCAAGCCGATCAACGCCAATCCGCTTAATGCGTGCGGCAGCGAGCTACGCCAGATCAAATTAGCGAAGTTTGCACGAAAAGTCAGAGGATTGTACAAACGAAAAGCGAGCAGCATTATCATGGTTGCGGGGACGCACATGCGTACAACAAACGTAAATGTCCTCCAGTTATGTTGATACAAGTTACCCAAACCGAGTCGCAATACAAAAGCCATCCAAAGCGCCAACGATAAAGCCGCAATATCCAGAGCGAACAACCACAGCATTTGCTTGTTAGCGTTCAGCCATATCCGCGAGGGCGTTTCGAATTTGAGATACGACAAAATGGAAAGCAATATCGCCAACGCAATAAAAACGTATGCAAATATCGGCGCGGGGACCTGAATATTATATTTACCAAGGGTGCGCTCGGCGAGCCAGCGCAACGGGATATTGGTGATGTAGAGCGCATAACTTGCGTCGCCAAGGGTTTTTAGCCATGGATGGCTGAAAGTCTGTGATAGAAACGAAGTGTCCAGCGCAAGCGTAATAATAATCAATATATAAATCGGCGCAAGCAAGCCAAATTCCAGCGTATTAAAGGCGGTATAAAGATGAAGATACGGCTGCAACAACAAAGCCGCAATCAATAACGCCAACCCCAATATGAGAAGCCCCAAATTAACACGCTGGCGCACAGACTCTTTATTTACCCTTTGATACCAGACGCCGGCGACTATGCCAATAACAAAACTGCTTAGATAAACAGGCGGGAAGTAAACCAAATAGAGGTAAGTCTCGTCTGCAACTCGCGCCAATGTACCGGTCAGCGCCCACTGGCTTGCTCCCCAAAAAAGCGTTGCGACAACAATCAAATTGCGCGTGGAAAGGCGGGAAAGCGGCGGAAGTAAAAACGGAAAAGCCGCGTACAGAAATACTTCTACCGAGAGCGACCACGCAACATAGTTGAATGAAACCGCGTATGATGGAATCCAAGATTGGACAAGGAATAGGTTTGCCCATATTTTCCTCGAATCTACTTTTGCCATGATGTCCAGATAATATAAACAGGCAAGCAGAAAAGATAGGAGATAAATTGGGTAAATACGAGCAAAGCGTGAAAAGAAATATTCGTTCAACCTCAGTTTTTTATCGGTCGAAGAGTACGCGAAGGAGAGAACGAAGCCCGACAATACAAAAAAATAAGTTACGGCAATGTACCCCGAAGCGAATATTTCGCGGAGGAAGGGATGTTGATCGAATGGTGGAACATTTTTAGCGGTGTGAAACAATACCACCGATAACGCCGCGATAAAGCGCGTAAAAGTCAGTTGTTCTATGCGCCTCACGTTACGCCGCCAAAGATTTCGGAGAATAGAATTTCGCGCGTCTAAATAGATATCGGACTAACAGCGAAAGGGAAAGCACAATTGCCCAATCCGTTATAAAAACGCTGCGCGGGAAATTTTCAAACCAATTGAGGGAATAACCCGCGTAAATAATGCCCGTAAGCACGGCAGAGCCAATCGTTGCTGAAACTAGGACGGAGCGGACGAGTTGCATCGTCGAGCCATAAAGCATGGATGGGTTGAGCGCGTTAAACGCCGCCGAGAAGCCGATGCGCAAAAGGAAGGCGCTCCAAAACATCAGGCGCATCATGTCGTAGTATGAAGCAAACTCACGCCTGGTGCCAAAGCGGAAGCGGAAAGAAAAATAAATGGAGGCGGACAGTATCGCAAGGTCTATCAAGAGAAGCGGCATACTGACGCGTTGAAGAGTCTTTTTTAGTTTTTTGCGCAATGGTATATCTACATAAAAATGAAGAATAAAGCCAAGCGCAATCATCAAGGGCAGGAAGGTGTAATCAAATATCGCGTTAGGATCGGCAAATGTTAGATTCCCAAGCGCGCGTTGATAAATCCATATCACTGGGACATGGAAAATATACAAGGCGTAGGATATTTCGCCAAGGTTAACAAAAGTCGGGCGGCTGAGAAAAACGGAGAAACGCGTTTTCTCCATAGAAAGCGAGAGTATCGTTATAACAAGCACAGGCGCTAGAACGCCCGACAACAATTGGTATCCGTGCGGCAGGCGCGGGTATACGCTTCCCGCAATAACAAAAAGGGCAATAAAAAGGACGCTGCCCGCCAAAGTAAGCAAAACTGCGCGCGGCGAGATGTTTTGCGATTGTCCAATGCGTAAATACCATATCCCGCCAACGACTCCCATAATGAAGGAGTGCAGGTGAAAGAGGGGAAAGTAGGCGACAAATCGCTCCCATGACGGGAAATACAGAGACCAGAGGATGTATAGGAAGGTCTGGCTGAAAACCCAAAAGATAATCGAAGTCCAAAGGAGTTTTTTTGTAGATTGACGATATGCCCAAATAGTAAAAAACGGGAATATTGCGTAAAAGAAAAATTCAACGGTCAGCGACCATGAAGC
>JAQTWR010000119.1 GCA_028689195.1 Anaerolineales bacterium
CGCGATTGTAATCGCCTCGAAAAACGGCGAGAAGGTGGTTGATCTCGGCGTCCAGTTTGCGGGCATTCCCGCGGGCTACGAATTCAGCACGTTGATCAGCGATATTATCCTCGCTTCAAAACAGGATTCGGGACTCGGCGCGGCGACCCGCGAATTTTTGAAGAACCTGACGCAGCCGCTTCTGCTTCAAGTTTTTGTAACCCCTACCTGACCGCATTGTCCGCGAGCCGTGTTGCTCGCTCATCAGATCGCAATGGAAAATCCCGCCATGATCCGCGCCGAAGCGGTGGACGCGATGGAATTCCCCGAACTCTCCCGGCGCTTCAACGTTCAAGGCGTGCCGCAAACCGTGATTAATTCAGGCGGCGGAATTGTCGTCGGCGCGTATCCCGAACCGCAAATGCTGGCTGAAATTAAACGCGCATTACAAAATTGAAATAGGTTTGTCTTATATGAAGAAGAGGCAGAAACAGCGTAAAAAGCGAAACGACAATAAGACTATGTCTATTGTGATTGGCGTTGGTTTGGTCTTGATCGGACTCGCGTTGTTCTCTTTGCTGCGGGGCGCGGATAAAACGCCCGCGGCAGATTCGACCGACCGATCGGTTGTGCCGATGGCGGTGAATTATCCCGTTCCGTCGCTGACGTTGGATAATATCAGCGGCAAAACCGAGTCGCTGCAAGATTTCAGCGGCGACGTTTTCCTCGTCAACAATTGGGCGACGTGGTGTCCGCCTTGTAAAGCGGAAATGCCCACGCTCGAAAAATATTACGAGACTCATTCGGCTGAAGGCTTTACCATCATCGCAATCGAAGCGGGCGAAGGAAAGAACGAAGTCGCCGAATTCGCCAAAAGTTTCGGTTTGAAATTTCACGTCTGGCTCGACCCCGATGGCGCCGCATTCAGCGCGTTCAAAAACGCGAACCTGCCAAATTCGTATGTGATTGACCGTACTGGCACAGTCCGCTACGCGTGGACGGGCGAAATCAGTTTCGACATGTTGGAGAAATTCGTAACGCCGTTGATTGCCGAGAGCAATTGAAGTCAACGTCCACGAAAAAAAATCGTCCAGAAGTTTTTCTTCTGGACGATTTTTTTTTGCGTCTTTACTTCCGCAATAACTTGGTGAATTTGGATGAGAAAAGAATGCCGATTAGCAATCCGATGATTCCCGTCAACCCGGCAAGCAGCGCCAAAATCAGGAGCAGGTTTAGATTCTGGTTTTGGCTTTGAGCGTTATCGTCGGGCTTTTCTTCCGTAGCGGGCTCCACCGCATACGGCGTGGGACTCGGGTTGATGTTAACCGCAGCGGGGACGTCCTCTCCCGGTTTCTGGGGGCGATGAATCTGACTTGCATGGCAGCCGTTGCACGTTTCAACCTTTACCGAAAAACTGTGATTCGGCACGATATGAAAAGCGTCCGTTGCCAGCTTTACGCCGAGATGACATTGTTCGCAGGTAACTCCCGCGCGTCCATGCACAGACGACGGAGACATCTCGCTTGTTTCTTCATGGCACTTAAGGCACAACACAGACTTGTTCGCCGTCGCGTCGGCTGCAACAAAGCGAAGTCCTGTGGTGTGCGGGTCGTGACATTCGACGCAGCGCATTTCCTGCTGGTAATGTTTGCTGCCCTTCCATTCGCTCCAGTTAAAACGCGAATCGCTGTGGCAGCGCGCGCACATGTCCGTGCCTTGATTGATGGGCATGTCTTTTTCCGGGTGATTTTTAACGATGGGCGAGTGGCAGGCTTCGCAGGTGATTCCATAGGCTTTCGATTTATTTGTGTTTGCGTCATAGCCTGTGGTATGGCACATAATGCAGTTGTTCGATCTTCCCGCAATGGATTCGGTTTGGGTCGCTACAGGCGCGTTAGAGGGAGTGGCTTGTCCGCCGATCATTTCTGGATGGCACGCCACGCAGTTCTCGGCTTGATCTAAAACATGACTGGTGCGCGCCGCGCTGTGCGCGCCCCCGTACCACTCTTGTTGTTTTTCGGGATGACAGGCGCCGCAATCCGACGGGTCGGGGGGCGTTGGCGTTACTGTTGCGGCTTGGGGCAAAGCGGAATTGGCTGACGCCCGCGTAGTTGGGGCGAGTAATGCGGCGGTTGCAAGAAAAGCCGCAAAACAAAATGCGGCGTAGAACAAAATCGGAATTCGACGGTATCGGAACTTCATATAATTACCTCGCGTAAAATGTATGATCGCTATTGAGTAAACCCGTTACGCGCGCCCGAACTGAATGTTTATCGCTAAAGTGATTGAATCTTTATATCATACCCATCGGGCGGGGAGTAGTGGAAAACAGCGATTTTCATTGTGAGTAATGTCACACGCCAAATTTTCCCCTCTAACGCCGAAAACGGGGCGCGGGCGGTAATTGGGTTATCTTCATAAATTCTTTACATTACGAATAACCATTCTTTATCGGCAAAAATTATGATTTCGCCAATATCAGGCGTCACAAGGAGAAAATCATGAAGTTTTTCAAGAACCGTTTTAACCTTATCGTTAGCGGATTGGTCTTAATCGCGCTCATTGCAGGAATTGCGTTTTATTTTCAAAATTCGGCAAACGCGGCGAAAACCGAATCCCCTGCCGTGCAGACCGCAAAAGTTCGCAAAGGCGATCTGGTCATTACCGCCAGCGGCGCGGGCGTGGTCGAACCTGCCGCGCAAGTTGATCTCGCGTTTCGCTCGGCGGGCGTACTCGCCGAATTAAATGTCAATGTGGGCGGGCAGGTTAAATCCGCGCAGGTGTTGGCGCGGTTCGAAGAGAACATCCAAGCCGAAGCGGATTTTCAATCTTTGTTTACCGCGCAGGGAATCGCAAACGCGGAACTCGCGCGCGCGAACGCCCAGGCGAATCTTGACTCCGCGATTGGAACGTACGCGTATGTAATCGGCGCGGACGCGTGGTATTGGGAGGGAAGATTGACCAGCGCGGAAGCGGCGCTCGGCGCGCTCGATTCATCCGCGACGCAGAGTCAAAAAGACGAAGCGCAAAAACTGGCGGACGACGCCCGCGCGCGCCGCGATTATTTCCTCAGCCTGCGCTCGAATATATCGGATGTGGATATGACGGGCGCGCGCGCGAGTCTTGAATCGGCGAAGGTCAATTTGCAAGACGCGCAAACCGCGCTGGATATTATTCACGCGGGACCATCCGCATTGACTTCGCCTTTGGCGGTGATTGGCGCGCAAACTTCCAAATTGGAACAATCTCGTCTTGCCGTTGAAAACACGCGCCTGACCGCGCCATTTGACGGGACTGCGGTTGCCGTAAATGTCGTCAAAGGACAAACCGTAAATACGTCGCCTGTGATGACGATTGCGACGACGAATGATTTGATCGCGCATGTGTATCTCGACGAAACCGATCTCGATAAAGTTGCGGTTGGCAAGCGCGTGACGATCACCTTCGACGCGTATCCAAATGCGCCCGTTGAAAGCGAAATTATTCTTGTAGAACCCGCGCTGCAAAGCGTGGACGGTTCTCCCGTTGTCGCCGCGTGGGCTTCGCTGCCTGCGGACGCAAACCTAATGATTTTATCGGGTATGAATCTTGAAGCCGAAGTGATCGCGGGCGAAGCGCGCGACGCGATCATCATCCCGAAGCAGGCGCTGCGCGAATTGGAACCCGGCGTTTTCGCGGTCTTTATTGTCGGCGCGGACGGACAATTAATCCTTACGCCTGTTGAAGTGGGTCTGGTAGATTATGCCAACGCCGAAATTTTGAGCGGATTGAAAGTCGGCGACGTGGTTAGCACCGGCAACGTGGAAACGAAATAGAGGCGCGGAGTCAAAAGTCGGGAGACTTTTGACAGCCAACGACGGGGGGCGTTGGACTCCATTAGAGAAAAATTATGAACAATCATCTTATCGAAATTCAAGGCATGACGAAAGTGTACGGCATGGACGAAGCCACCGTACACGCGCTCGCGGGCGTGGAAATGAGCGTGGATAAAAACGAATTTGTCGCCATCATGGGACATTCGGGTTCGGGCAAATCCACGTTGATGAATATTCTCGGATGTTTGGATCGCCCGACATCGGGGACGTATATCTTCGACGGGCGCGACGTCAGCAAGTTGAGCAGGAACGAACTCGCCGAAGTGCGTAATCAAAAACTGGGGTTCATCTTTCAGTCGTTCAATTTGCTGCCGCGTTTGAGCGCGCTTGCAAACGTGATGCTGCCCATGCTGTACAACATGGATGAAGACTTAAGCGACGAAGAAGCCAAAAGACGCGCAATCGCTTCGCTCGAAGCGGTGGGGCTTGGCGACAGGCTGCATCATCATCCTAATCAACTCTCCGGCGGACAGCAGCAACGCGTGGCGATTGCGCGCGCGCTGGTGAACAATCCTCCGCTGATTCTTGCGGACGAACCCACAGGCAATCTCGATTCAAAATCCAGCGTGGAGATTATGGACATTTTGCATAAACTCCACAAAGACGGCGCGACCATCGTCATGGTGACTCACGAACCCGATATTGCCGAACATGCCGAGCGCGTGATTTGCGTCAAAGACGGCGTGATCCTTTCGGATGGGCGCGGCGGAAACAATCCCTGCCTGAACAAGAGGTTGCAATGAAATTCAAAAAAATATTACGCACCGCATGGGAAGGACTCATGCTCAATAAAGTGCGCTCATTCCTCACAACGCTTGGAGTCATCATCGGCGTCGCTTCGGTGATTGTGATGTTATCGGTCAGCGCGGGAACGGAAGCCGCCATCGCAGACCAGATCAACGCGCTCGGCGCAAACCTGATTATCGTCGCGCCCATGCGCGGAATCCCCGGCGCGGGACGCACGATGATGATCGCGGACGCGTACGCAATCAAAGATCAGGTCGTCGGCATTGACGGTATCTCCGCCGAGCAGGGACCCGCGCCGCAAACGGTTAAGGGAAACGGCGTCACGCTTGATTCGATTGCCGTCATCGGCACAACCGCGAGCTTCCCAGACATCCGCGATTACGCCGTCGCGTCGGGCGCATATTTCGATCAAGGCGAAGATGATCGCAAGGCGAAAGTCGCCGTGTTGGGCGCGGGCGTTGCAAAAGATTTGTTCGGCGACGCAAGTCCGCTTGGGCTAACGATTACGGTCGCTTCCGTCAAACTCACCGTGATCGGCGTGATGGAATCAAAAGGCATGGTCGCGGATGTGGATTACGACGGGCGCGTGTATTTGCCCATCAATCTTGTCTTTCAAAAATTTATGACCGCCATGCCCATCGGCGGCGACCGCGTGAGAACCATCTACGTCAAAGCCAGCGCTCAGGAAAATATCCCCAGCATCATTACGCAAGTAACCGCGCTGATGAGCGAACGCCACGACGTCAGTCCGTCGCAGCCCGATTTCACCGTGCAAACGCAGCAGGACATCATCGCAACGCAGGAAGCCACCACCGCCGCATTCCGCGATTTACTTGCGTGGGTCGCGGGCGTATCGCTGCTCGTCGGCGGTATCGGCATTATGAATATCATGCTGGTTTCGGTGACGGAACGCACGCGCGAGATCGGCTTGCGTCAGGCGCTCGGCGCGCGGCAATCTGACGTGCTGCTTCAATTTTTACTCGAAGCCATTATCCTCAGCCTCGTCGGCGGATTAGTCGGCGTGGCAAGCGGCGTCGGCGGCTCGTATCTCTTTGGCATGTTTGGAAAAATGCAAACCGCCATTGTGCCGGGCTCCATTCCGCTCGCATTTGGCGCGGCGGCTGTGGTTGGAATCTTCTTCGGATATTACCCCGCCACGCAAGCCGCGAAACTCGATCCCATTGAAGCGTTACGACGCGAATAAGAATCCATCGTCATTGCTTCGTCGCCGCTACGCGGCTCCTCGCACTGACATAAAAATAAAATCATAAAAAAGGAAAAATAACATGAAACGAATTTTGATCTTCACCCTGATTCTCTCTGCTCTTCTGATTGCATCCTGCGGCGCGAGCAGCGCGACCTCGTCTACTACGGGCGATGTTTACGCGAGCGCAAACCTTCCCACCGACTATGAGAATGCCATGCCCGTCCGCAATCAACTTGCCATTGGCACAACCAAACTCGACGGCACAGCCCAGGCGGTGACGCCCGATCAGGCGAAGAAATTACTTCCGCTTTACCAAGCCTTGCGCGGGACAAGCGTCAGCGGCGGCAGCTCGCAGCAGGAAATCTCCGCGCTGCTTTCGCAAATCGAATCCACAATGACCGCCGAGCAGTTGGCGGCGATCCGCGATATGAAATTGACTTTTGCCGATATGCAAACTTGGGCGGCTGAAAACGGAATCTCGCTCGGCTCGAATGGCGGACAGCCAGGCTCTGGAATGGGACTATCTGCAGAAGCGCGCGCCACCAAACAAGCCGCCGAAGGCATGACCGGCAAAACTCCCGGCAGCAGCGGCGGCGGCACGGCAGTAATGGACGCGGTGATTAATTACCTGACAAAATTGGCGCAGTAAAAATACTTCCGCTCTTTTAACTTATGCTCTCGCGCCTTCCCTCTTCCATTTGGAAGGGGGAAAGGCGTGGGAGTATTTTGCGTAAGGTAAAGCGACAGGGGTGAAAACGGGAATGGTTTATAATCTGCGAGGTCGCTTGCAGCCTTATTACCATGAAAAAAATAGATAAACTATTTGACTCGGATTTATTCAACATCAGCCTGCGGATAAAAATCATGTTGGTTTTCATTCTGCCTATGGCGTTGGCGTTGTCTTTTATATCCTACGTCCACAACCAGCGCGAACGCATGGAATTGGAACATCAGGCGGAGGCAAGCGCGCTTCGACTGTCGGACGTTTTGCTCGCCACGCTAAATCACGCGATGGTGATGAATGACCGAGAGATGATCATGGGCGCTCTAAACGAAGTCGGCGGGAATGCGTCGATTGAAGAAGTCTGGATCGTCGCCTCTGACACGACGGTCTATGCGAGTACAGACGCAAAAAACATCGGGGCGAAATTGAATTTGAAAGCGCCGGGCTGTATCGAATGTCATCAATATTCCCCTGCGGAACGACCGCGCGCCATGCACATGTGGCTGGGTAAAGAATTTTTGCGCGTGTCCACGCCAATCCCAAACGATAAAACATGCCAGACTTGTCATTCAGGCAATCAGGCGCATCTCGGCGTCTTTTTAATTGACCTGTCTACTGCGGATATAGAAAAAGAACTGCGAAGCGACATGATCTATAACGTCGTTGTTTCCATCGTTTCCGTTTTGTGTTTGATGATTCTCGCGTACGCGCTCGTTCAATGGTTGATCGTGCGCCGCGTCGACGTGATCCGCGCCGCGTTGATTCGACTGGACGAACGCGACTTCTCCGCGCGGATTACCGCCCGCTGGCATACGCGGGATGAGATTACGCAATTGGCTGATCATATCAATACGATGGCGGAGAACTTTGCTATCTTGCAGGCTGAACACGAACAAAGAGACAGGGTGCGCGCGCAAGCGATCATTGACGAGCGCGAACGAATCGCGCGCGAACTGCATGACGGGGTCGCGCAGTTTCTTGGATACCTGTCTGCGAAAATCGGCGCAACCCGCATGGCGTTGAAAAATAAGAAGGAAGAAATCGCCGATAAAAATCTCGAACAGGTCGAGCAAGCCATTCACGACCAATCCAGCGAAGTGCGCTCCGCGACTGTCGGATTGAAATTGGCAGGCTCTGTAGACAGGGGCTTCTCAGCCAATGTGCGCGAATTCGTCGAGCA
Source organism: Anaerolineales bacterium (assembly GCA_028689195.1). Taxonomy (GTDB): domain Bacteria; phylum Chloroflexota; class Anaerolineae; order Anaerolineales; family Villigracilaceae; genus Villigracilis. The sequence goes on from JAQTWR010000119.1 coordinate 7,713, forward strand.
ATGCAATCGTTTGGACGACAAC
>JAQTWR010000120.1 GCA_028689195.1 Anaerolineales bacterium
AACGACGATTGAGATTGCAAAGATAGACATAAATTTCTGTTTCATTTTTTCTCCATTGAGAAATGTTTTACCACAAAATCACCCTCATCCCCAACCCTTCCCCCCGATGGGGAAGGGAGTCATCCTAATATTTTCAAAATAAATTCCGCCGTCCGTTTTCCAGCGGATGCGTCGGTGAAGGTGATTTCATCTTCGATGAATTTTCTGCGCGCGGCAGAATCCAGCGCGGGATTTTTCAGATACGCGTCGAGCATATCGCGCAGTTCAGTTTGATTCTGCCCGACGCGTCCCGCCTTCGCCTCGCGGAATCTTTTATGCGTGGGCCAGTCGCCGATTTCTTTCAGCGATAACGAAAACTTCTTCGGTTTGTTCCAACCGCCGGGCGTATCAATCACTGCGGCAATCATCGGCGTATCGTGGACGGCGGTCTCGACCAACATCGTCGAATACACCGTCACCAGCACATCGGAATACGCCATCATCGAAGATTTCTCGTCCATGTCTTCGCCGCCGTAATAGCCGAGCGAACCGCCCAGCGCGACGGGTTGAACGACATGCACATGCGGATATTTTTTCTCCAACTCGAAAACGCGCTGACGTTCTTCCACGAATATTTTCGGCTTATCCTGAAAGTGACTTGGATGCAAACGAATGAGCAACTGCGAAGGTTCCGCCAGCGAATCAGACGAAACCAATTTTGCCAGCGCTTCGATGTTGGGGAAGTTCGGCGCGAAGTGGACGAAACTACTCGCGTAAGAAATCAACTTGCGGTTCGGGTCAAGTCCGTGTAGTTTGAAATATTCCTCGCGCGGCATGAGCCAAGCCTTGCGAAAATATCCGTCATACGAGGGGATTCCGCCGATGTTAACTTTCTCTGGATTCCAATCCGAGCCTTTGACGAGTTCTTCTTTTTGCAGTTCAGACCAACAGGTCGCCCATTGCACGTCCGCGCCGCTGACGTTGTACGAGGACGAGTTATCCCAGCCAACGATGACGGTCATGTTGGGAATTCCGCGCCGCGCAGATTCGCGCAGCAGGTAGCGATCCATGCGCCAGCCCGGAGTCGAGGCGATGACCATGTCGGGCTGATATTTATCGAACAGGTCGGAGTAAATATTCGGGGCGAAGCGATTTTGCAACTTGACGAGTAGTTTCCGCGCCCAAGAAAAATTCCGCAGCAGAAGAATCAACAGCGCGGATGGAATCCAAATTCCCAAGCGGAACTTCCAGCCGTTCTCGCCCCACACTTCCCAAATGTGACTGTCCATCGCTTCGGTGTTGATGCGGCGCGACCCGCCCACGCGGCGCAAATAAATGAGCAGCGCTTGCAGGCGCGGACTGACTTTTTTGGCGTAGTCGTTGGCTTGTTTTAATCGCAAGCCTTCAAAGGTCAGCCCCGAACGCGCAAAACGTGCGGCGATTTTTTCTTTGGTGTCGTCGTCGGTGAGGACGACAATTTCAACGCCCGCAGCGAGCAGCGTCGAGACGACGTCGCTTTGCAGGAAGTAGATGATTGCCATGCCGTGATCGGCGGAGATGAAAATGCGTTTGGTCATAAATCCTTTTCAGATAGCGGTCAAAAACCTTTGTATTTTACCCCGTGTTCGCCTAACCTTAGCCCGACTCCAGATATAATCAAAGCAGGAGATTCATATGCTTGTCATTGTCAGCGACCTTCACCTTGGGGACGGCACCACCGCCGATTCGATTCCCGCCAGCGCGTTTGACGTCTTTGCGCGCAGGTTGCAGGAGACCGCGTACTTCGCCTCGTGGCGCAAAGACGGTTCCTACAGCCCGATTGATTCGCTGGACGTGGTATTGCTGGGCGATATTCTCGACCCTTTACATTCCACCCTCTGGCTGAACGCGCGCGACCTTCGCCCGTGGAGCGATCCCTATCGCGCCGATTATGCCGCCAAGTTGACAGAAGTCACCCGTGCCATCCTCGACTACAACAAAGACTCGCTTGAAATATTACGCCGCTGCGCCAAAGGCAAACTTATCCGCCTCGCGCCCGCAACGCGCGGAAAGAAACCCGATTTCAAAACCAGCGAACAGATTCAAATCAAGGTTCGCTTTCATTACATGGTAGGAAACCATGACTGGTACTACCACCTGCGCGGAGAGGCGTTTGACCAGATCCGCGCGGAAATTATCAAAGCCATGGGATTGAGCAACCCCGTTTCGCCCTTCCCCTACGAAGCGGACGAATCTCCTTTTTTACGGGAACTCTTTGAACGGTACAAAGTCCATGCCCGGCACGGCGACGTCTTTGACAAGTTCAATTACGATTCGGAAAAAGGCCGCGACCACGGAACTCTCGGCGACGCGTTCACAATGGAAGTCGCTAACCGCTACCCTATCGAGGCGCAAAAACGCTACGGCGACGAACTCCCCTCGGGCGTGGTGGATAGTTTGCGCCGCATCACCAACGTCCGCCCGGCGCTTGCCGCCCCGCTATGGATCAGCGGACAGATCAAAGCGCACGCGGGCGCGAACATGCAGGAGGAGCTCAAAGACGTATGGGATGAAATCGCGCATGAGTTCCTGCAATTGGATTTTGTCCGCCAATTGGATAAATCCTTTCAATTCGACATTGTGGACGCAATGGAGTTGGTTCTCAAAATTTCAGACCGCGCTTCATTTTCCACCATCAATGACATTGTCGTTTGGGTGCATGAAAAGATGTGGGGCGGGGAGCGCTCATTCCTCGAAAACGCCCTGCGCGAACCTGCGTTTCTCGACAACTCCGCGCGCTATATAATTTACGGACATACGCATCACTACGAAGTAATCCCGCTGGACGCAAAAGGCAGCGCGCCGTATGTAAAAAGCCAGATATATTTCAATTCAGGCTCATGGCATTCCTATTACGACCTCGCAATGAAAAACCCAAGCGAGCAAAAATTCATACCCTATCAGGCGTTAGCCTACCTCACCTTCTATGCAGACGGGGAACACGAGAGCCGCGCTTTCGACGCGTGGTCTGGAGTGTATGCGTAAATAAAAAACGGGATGGCGTTTCAGCCATCCCGTTTTTTATTGATCAAATTTCTTACTTCAAAACCGCTTGACTAGCCAGAAGGAACAACCACTGCGGGACAAAACTCATTACGACAATTACAACGGATGTAAGCGTGGTTGTAAACGCCAAACCGGGTTCGCGTTCGATAACGGGGTCGCCTTCTTTCATGTACATTTGGACGACGACGCGCAAGTAGTAGTATGCCGAGACCAGCGAGGTAAACACGCCAATCAGCGCAAGACCAATAAATCCGCCGGAAACCGCCGAGCGGAAAAGATAGAACTTGCCGACCAATCCCAAAGTGGGGGGAAGCCCAATAAAGGAAAGCATAAAGATCGTCATGGCGGCGGCGAGCGTGGGATACTTTTTCGCAAGTCCGGCGTAGTCCGTAATTTCGAGTCCTTTGCCTTCGGCTTTTTCCAATGAAATCACGACCGCCCACGCGCCGAAGTTCGTCAGCACATAAGTCATTAGGTAGAACAATCCTGCCGCAACGGACGAAGCGATAACGTCTTTATTTCCATACGGCACAAAAGCCATAAGGATATAACCCGCATGCGCGATGCTGGAGTACGCCAACATGCGTTTGATATTCGTCTGCGAAAGCGCCACGAAGTTGCCGACGATCATGGTCAACACGGACAAGACCCAGAGGATATTGGTCATATCCGCAGAGAGCGTTGGGAACGCGACGGAAAACACGCGCAGCAACGCCGCAAAACCCGCGATCTTCGCGCCCGCAGCCATGAAAGCCGTGACCGAAGTCGGCGCGCCTTGATAAACGTCGGGCGTCCACATGTGGAAGGGAGCCGCGGCGACCTTGAAGCCAAATCCTACAAGGATGAGAGCCGCGCCGATGGACAGGAGCAAACTCGGCGTCCCGTTTGACGCGGCGAAGAAAATTCCAGTCAGCGAGGTCGTCCCCGTCGCGCCGAAGACCAGCGCGGAGCCGTAGACGACAAATCCCGTTGCGAATGCGCCAAGCAAAAAGTATTTGACGCCCGCTTCTTCCGATTCCAAGTTGCGGCTGTAGGCGGCGAGAACATAAAGCGGGATGGAGAGCAATTCAAGCGCGAGAAAAACGATGATGAGGTCGGCGGCTTGCGCCATGAGCATCATGCCCGCGACGCTGAAAAGCAGCAGGGTGTAGTATTCGCCGCGTTGAATATTCATGCGCCGAGCGTAACCGTAGGCGAGGATAACGCCAAAGAGTCCGCTAACGAGCACAAGCACGCTGGCAAAAGTGGAGAAGCCGTCGAGGACGACCATTCCGCTAAAGCCCGTGACCGATTTTCCAAATTGCGAGACGCCGTAACCTAAGGTCACTGCCAAGCCCAGCGCGGCAATAGAAGCCGTTACGCTTTTTCGATCTTTGGGAATGAACAGATCGACAAGCAAAAGCAAACATGCCCACGCAATGAGGATGGTGAACGGAAGAATTGAGTAGTAGTCTGTAAATGTAGGTTGCGTCATGAACGCTCCATCCCTCTCCCCTGCCCCTCTCCCAATGGGAGAGGGGTTTGGGGTGAGGGCAAAACTATAACGGCAAAGCAGATAAAATTTTCTCAACCGCAGGGGCGATGAGATTGAAGAACGGCGCGGGATAGAGACCGATCCAGAACATGAAGACGACCAACGGAACGACGGTGATCAGTTCGCGCACATTGAGGTCTTTGAGCTCGTGGTGGTGGGTAATCTCGCCGGCAGGTCCGAGGAAAACTTTCTGGAACATGTAGAGGATGTACACAGCCGCCATAATCACGCCCGCGGCAGATATGCCCGCATACCACGGAGAGCCAATCGCTTTTGAGCCGAACGCGCCGAGCAGGATGGTGAACTCGCCCACAAAGCCGTTGAGACCGGGCAAGCCCATCGAGGAAAGCGACGCAATCAACATGATCGTTCCGAAGACGGGCGTAATCTTCCACAAGCCGCCGTAGACTTTAATATCGCGGGTGTGCGTCTGTTCGTAGATCATACCGATGAGGAGGAACAACGCGCCGGTGCTGAGACCGTGATTGATCATTTGCAGAATCGCGCCAGCAACGCCTTGCGCGTTGAGCGCGAACATGCCGAGCATTACAAATCCCAAGTGGCTGACGGAAGAATACGCGACCAGTTTTTTGACGTCCTGTTGGGCGTAGGAAACTGCCGCGCCGTAGATAATACCGATGGTAGCCAGAAGCGCGATCCACGGGGCTGCGGCAATGGTCGCACTGGGGAAGAGTTGAATATTGAAGCGCAGGAAACCATACGTTCCCATCTTCAGCAAAACGCCCGCGAGGATGACCGAACCCGCAGTGGGCGCTTCGACGTGGGCGTCGGGCAACCACGAGTGGAGGGGCCACATCGGGACTTTGATGGCGAACGCGGCGGCAAACGCGATGAAGAGCAGCATCTGCGCGCGCGGGTCAATCGCGCCCGTCGCGTATAAATCGGGCAGGCGCGCCAGCATCGTCGGGACATTGAAGGTATCGGTTTTGATTCCAAGGAACAGAATTGCGACCAACATCAAGATAGAGCCAGCCATCGTGTAGAGGAAGAACTTGACGGCGGCGTACATGCGGCGCGGTCCGCCCCAAATGCCGATGAGGAAGTACATCGGGACGAGGGTGAATTCCCAGAAGACGTAGAACAGGAAGAGGTCTTGCGCGAGGAACACGCCCATCATGCCCACTTCCAGAAGAAGGAAGAAGATCATGAATTCCTTGACGCGGTCTTCGACGGCTGTCCATGTGGAGAGCAACGAGATCGGCGAAAGGAAGGCGGTGAGCAAAACGAGCAGGATGCTCAAACCGTCTACGGCGAGATAGTAGTAGATGTTCCAACCCGCGACGGTGATCCACGCGTATTTGGCTTCAAGATGAAGCGCGCCCGCGGCTCCCGTAACAGATTCGGCGGCGTAAAAACTTTGAAGAACCCATAGCGAAATGCCAAAGGTCATCAGAGAAGCGACCAACGCTGTCCAGCGGATGGCGACTTTCTGCTCTTCGTTCATCAGCAGAATGACCAGCACGCCCACGAGCGGGAAGAAGGTCAGGAGAGTAAGAGGTTGCAAAAGAAATTCCATGTTCTATCCTCGAGTGCCCTCACCCCTGCCCCTCTCTCAATGGGAGAGGGGTTGGGGTGAGGGAGGTTTTTACTTCAAAATCAAATATCCTAAAATTACCACCACGCCCAACATGACGGAGAGCGCGTATGAACGCACAAAGCCATTTTGAATTTTACGCATGTTCGCGGAAGCCCATTGAGTTACATCGCCGAGCCAGTTGGCGAACGCGTCAATGCCTTTTTGATCGGCGTATTCGTTCAACGCGATTCCGCTGAGCCAGTTATATGTTCCCGCGATAACCGTATCATGCACAAAGTCGTGCCAGAAGCGCCAGTCAATCACATCCGCGAGAAATTGGGAAACCTTCTTGAACGGATTGATGACAAGCGCGAAGTAGCCTTCATCCACGAACCATTTGTTTTCCATGCCGGTGAAGATAAACCCGAGCGGCTTCTTGAGCGGGTCAATTTGCCCCGCCTTGAGCGGATTGCGTCCGTACAACAGCCACGAAACGAAGATGGCAAGCAGCGCCAACGCGGTGGAAACGCCCGCGACTTGTAAATTGAGCGGAAGTCCTTCCACCTCGCCAAGCGTGTGACCCAGCCAATGAGTCAAATTGTGGAAACCTTCAAAAGGAAGATTCAATGCGCCGCCGAGAATGGATAAAGCCGCAAGAACCATCAGCGGAACGGTCATCACCTTGGGGCTTTCTTGCGCGTGCTTGGCGGCGTCGGTGCGCGCCTCGCCGAAGAAGACCATCCAGATTTGGCGTCCCATATAGAAAGCTGTGAGGAACGCGGCAAAGGTCAACTGCCAGTAAACGCTGGGGAAGTGCAAACTTGCGTCGAGCAAAATTTCATCTTTCGACCAGAAACCCGCGAAAGGGAAAATTCCCGCGAGCGCCAGCGTGCCGATGATATACAGCCAGAAAGTAACGGGCATGGTTTTGCGCATCCCGCCCATGTTACGCATGTCGCCCGGGTCGAAGACTTCGCCGTGATCGTCATGACCGCCATGCTTGGACTGTGAAGTCTCCTGGCTTCGCCGATGACGGGAGTCATCGGACTCCTTTTTGTGCGCGGCATGATGCGCGTGCGCGTGATGTCCGCGCTCAAGACCGAGAATAACCGAACCCGCAGAAAGGAACAACAAAGCCTTGAAGAAGGCGTGCGTCATCAAGTGGAACATGCCCGCCACATATGCGCCCATACCCACCGCCGCAACCATGAAGCCGAGTTGGGAAATGGTGGAATACGCGAGGACTTTCTTGATGTCATATTGACCGACGGCAATCGTTGCGGCAAAGAGCGCCGTTCCCGCGCCGACCATCGCCACGATGTACTGCGCCTGCGGAACAAGCGAATAAAGCGGAGCGGAGCGCGTGACAAGATACACGCCCGCGGTGACCATCGTCGCGGTATGGATCAACGCCGAAACGGGAGTGGGACCTGCCATCGCGTCTGGCAGCCAAATGTAGAGCGGAATCTGCGCGGATTTGCCCGCAACGCCGACGAGCATAAAAATCGTAATCGCCACAATCACCCA
>JAQTWR010000121.1 GCA_028689195.1 Anaerolineales bacterium
GTGCCGGGCGTGCATGGCTCCACCTTCGGCGGAAATCCGCTTTCGTGCGCCGCGGCAAACGCCGCGCTGGATGTCATCATCGGCGAAGACTTGCCGCGTCAGGCTGCGGAAAAGGGCGCGTATTTGATGGAGAAACTGCGCGCGATTCAATCCCCGAATATCCGCGAAGTGCGCGGCATGGGGCTAATGGTCGGAATCGAAATGAAGCAAAAGGTCACGGGGTATGTCAAGGCGTTGCAAGAGAAAAAGATTATCGCGCTCAACGCGGGCTTGACCGTGATCCGCTTGTTGCCGCCATTGGTGATTACCTACGAGCAAATTGACCGCGTGGCGGGTGCGCTGAATGAAGTTCTGACCACCGAGCAAAAAGATGACTGATACTTTAATTGGACTTGTTTCCCAATACAGTCCATCGGGACAGGAGCGCGGCGCGGTGGAATGGCTCGTGGCGCGGATGAAATCGCTCGGCTATGATCGCGCATTTATAGATGATGCTGGTAATGCTGTTGGCATACTGGGGACGGGAACGCGGCAGGTTGTTTTGTTAGGTCACATTGACACTGTGCCAGGAGAAATCCCCGTTCAAATCGTAGGGGCGACTCGCGAGTCGCCCCTACGAAAATTATACGGTCGCGGTTCAGTGGACGCGAAAGGTCCGCTGGCGTGTTTTACCGACGCGGTGGCGAAAGTCGGCGCGAAGGACGGTTGGCAGTTCGTGGTCATCGGCGCGGTGGAAGAGGAACGCAATTCCGAAGGCGCGCGATTTATCGTCAATCAATATAAACCCGACTTCGCCATTATCGGCGAACCGAATCAATGGGATCGCGTGGCGCTCGGTTACAAGGGAAGCGCGTGGGCGAATATAAAAGTAACTCGCGCGCAGGCTCATTCCGCAAGCGGAGAAGTCACCGCAGCAGAAGCGGCGGTGGAAGTTTGGCTGCAAATAAAATCGTATGTCGATTCGTTCAATGCCGATAAACCAAAAGCGTTCGATAAATTGTTATTAACTTTGCGCGGCATGGAATCTGGTTCGGATGATTTCGAGCAATGGGCGAAGTTGAAAGTCGGCGTTCGCCTGCCCGTCACAGTCTCGCCGGAAGATTGGTATAAAACAATAAGTGACAGTCTCCTTAAGGGCGACTGTCACTTCGAGGTAGAGCCTATCGGCTTTGCCATTCCTGCGTGGGGCTGCGAAAAAAATACGCCGCTGGTGCGAAGTTTCTTAAGTGGAATCCGCGCGCAGGGCGGCGATCCGCGTTTCGTCTACAAAACGGGAACGGCAGATTTGAACATCGTCGCGCCGGTTTGGAAATGTCCCGCGCTGGTGTATGGTCCCGGCGATTCCGCGCTCGATCACACGCCCCACGAGCATATCCACTTGGAAGAATACGCAAAGTCCGTCAATGTGTTGAGCGCGGCGTTGGATGATTTGATTCTCAAAACGCAAAAATAAAAACAATGTCGTTGACGTTTGTCCCGCTTGCCCCGGGTTTGATCAAGTCGCCAAGTTGATCGAAGAACGGATACGCGTCATTCCTCGAAAGGGAATTTTCCGCGCTCATCCCCATTGACTCGGCGCGCCATGCGGAATTTTCCGTTGCAACCGCGCCCGCTGCATCGGTGGGACCATCCTCGCCGTCGGTGGCGATTGAAATCAACATTACGTTTTTCATATCGCGCAAATCGTTTACTGCGCTCAACGCGAGTTCTTGATTGCGCCCGCCTTTGCCGTCGCCATTTAATGTGACGGTCATTTCTCCGCCTGCGAGCAAACAAAACGGGCGGGGATATTTTTTATCGGCTTCTTTTAATCTCCCCGCAAGATATTTCCCAACTTCGCGCGCTTCGCCCTGCAAGCCCGAATTGATAATTTCCGTATAAAATCCTTCGGCTTCCGCTTGATCTTTTGCGGCGCGTAAAGCGATGTCGTTGCTGGCGATGATGTGATTTTCAACATTCTCGAAAATCGGATGGTTTGGTTTTAGAGTCTCGCGCATGGCATGGCGCAGGCTTGAAACCTGCGTTACGTTTTGCGCGTCTGCAATCGTCGTCGGGTCGGGCGCGGTGGGTCCCGATGCGATTGCCTCCAAAGAATCTCCGACAACATCCGAAAGAATCAAGCTGATGATTTTTGCGCCATTCGCGGCTTGCGCGAGTCCGCCGCCTTTGAGCAAATCCAGATGGCGGCGCAGGATGTTGATTTGGTCAATGCGCGCGCCGTTGGCAAGCAGCGCAGATGTGAGCCGCTGCAATTCGTTAAGCGGGATGACGGGCGCGGTCATCAGCGCCGAGCCGCCGCCGGAAATTAAACAGACGAGCAAATCATCGGGCGTAAGTTGCGAGACGAAGTTCAGCGCGGCGCGTCCAGCCGTCAGGCTGGCTTCATCGGGAATGGGATGATTTCCGAGAATAACAGCGGCAGATTGGGGGGCGTTTGCCGCGTACTTCGTGACGATGAGCGTATCGGTTAGAGGAATCAAATCCGCGAGCGCAGAGGTCATCGCGCAGGCGGCTTTTCCCAATCCAAAAGCGTAGATGTGTTTTGCAGAAGGAATCGGATTCTCGCGCAAATATTTTTTGACGGCTTCGCCCGCGTGAACGGCGTTGAACGCCGACGCGATAACGCGCGCCGCCGGGGGATGCGCGCGAAGCGAATTTGCGTCGAATTGGTTTGGCGTAAACATATTTCAAGTATACATGTTTATAATGGACGTTATTCAATTGTGTAGACGGAGGCAGAATGAACGATTCTATTCCAGCAGGGGAGGTGCGATTTTTTAGCGGAAGTTCAAACCCGCAATTGGCTGAAAGCATTGCGACGAAGTTGGGCGTGCCGTTGGACGCCACGCATATTTCGCGTTTCAGCAACGACAATTTATATATTCAATTGAGCGCCAGCGTGCGCTATCGGCGCGTTTATATCGTCCAATCGCTTTCGCAGCCGGTCAACGATCATTTGATGGAATTGCTGATGATGATTGATATTGCGCGCGGCGCGGCGGCTTCCGAAATCCACGCGATTATTCCGTACTATTCGTTTGGGCGTTCGGATAAAAAAGACGCGCCGCGCATTTCGATTACCGCGCGGCTGGTCGCGGATTTGTTGAAGACCGCAGGCGCGACGCATGTGATGAGCATCATGTTCCACTCGCCGCAGGTGCATGGATTTTTCGGAATCCCTACCGACCCGTTGAGCAGCCGCGCCGTGTTTCGGGAATATCTTTCCACATGCGATTTGAGCGGAGCGATTGTGGTCGCGCCCGATATGGGACAAGCCAAGTCTGCGGCGCGTTTTGCGCGGACTTTGGATCTGCCCGTCGCCGCGGGAAATAAGGAGCGCGTATCGGATACGAAGGTGGTCATCAGCGGCTTGGTGGGCAATCAGGTGCGCGGACATAAACGCGCGTTGATCTACGACGATGAAATCGCCACGGGCGGTTCGATCCTCGAATTGAGCCGCGTGTTGATTAACGAAGGAGTCGAAGATATTCTGGTGTTCTGCACGCATGGCGTATTCACGCAGGGAGCCGTCGAGCGGCTGGCGGCTGTTCCGCAAATCAGCCAAATCGTCACGACGGATACGGTTCGCATTTCGCCCGAAAAGGAGCATCCAAAGTTGAAGACGCTTTCCGTCGCGCAGGTCTTCGCGGATGCGATACGTCACAACTTTAACCGCGAGTCGCTCAGCGATTTATTTGTGTTCGGCGAGTGACGAGGCGGGTATAATTCAAACACAAGGACACTTATTATGATAAACAAAACCATGCAAGACGCAATGAACGAACAAATCGCCAAAGAATTCTATTCCTCTTATTTGTATCTCTCGATGGCGGCATATTTTGAAGATCGAAACCTTTCCGGTTTTGCTCGTTGGATGCGCGCCCAGGAAGCCGAAGAACGCGGTCACGCGATGAAGTTCTACGACTTTATTTTGGAACGCGGCGGCAAGGTGACGCTCAAAGCCATTGCCGCGCCCAAGACCGAGTGGAAATCTTCGCTCGAAGTCGCGGAGGAAGTCGCCGCGCATGAGGCGGGCATTACCGCTTCGATCAACGCGCTGTACGAACTCGCGCTGAAGGAAAAAGATTATCCCTCCCAGTTGATGCTGCAATGGTTCATCACCGAGCAGGTGGAAGAAGAGAAAAACGCCGCGGAAATTGTGGCGAACCTCAAACTCATCGAAGAGCGCGGCACGGCTGTGCTGATGCTCGATCACCGCCTTGGCAAACGCATCGCGGAATAGGTTTATGCTAAGACCCTAAAGGCAAAACCTTTAGGGTCTTTTTTTATTTGAGGAGAAATTGGATGGTGGAAATTACGCTTCGACGCGCTACGGACGAAGATAAAGCCGAGTGGTTCAAAATGCGGAAAGGCATCTGGCCCGACGCGCCCGATGATTACATGACCTTCGATCAGGACGATATTCTCGCCAGCGGCGACAACGCGGTCTTCTTCGCCTGCGCGGATGGCGACATTGCGGGGATGATCGAAGCGTCCATCAAAGATTCCGCCGAAGGCTGCGAGACGAGTCCCGTTGGCTACCTCGAAGCGTGGTTTGTCTACGAGCGTTTTCGCGGGAAGGGAGTCGCGGGCGCGTTGATCAGCGCCGCAGAAGACTGGATCCGCGAGAAGGGCTGCGTCGAGGTAGGTTCTGATACATGGCTGGAAAATGACGCCAGCATCCGCGCGCATAAAAAATCGGGATATTCCGAAGCGGAGCGGCTGGTTCACTTTGTGAAACGGCTATAACGCGGGCTTATAAAATATCTTTGGGAATTTCTTCCTGCGCGTGCAGCGAGCGGAACGCCCACGCGCCGACCCCAAACGGAAACCAAAAAGTAGCGGTGCGGTAAGCCAGCGTGACCACCACGGCTTGACTCCAATCCACGTTGAGCGAGCTGAGCGCAATGGGCATAAAGCCTTCGACAATGCCGATTCCAGAGGGCGTGGGGGAAACCGTGATGAAAAGAAAGGTGATGGAAAAACCCGCGACGATAATATCCGCTTTGAACGGAACTTCAAACGATAGGAACGCGCAAACCAAAACCAGCATGAGCAGGGTTTTATCCAAAATTCCCCACAACACGGGACGAATCATATTGATGCGTTTGCTCGTCAGGTTTGCAAAACCTTCCGCGACCTCGTGCGCGAATTCATACGCGCGGGCTTCGTGCAAAAAATCTTCTTTGCGGCGGAAAAATCTCGCAACGCGATTGACCATGCGCGCAAGTTTGGCTAATAACGCGCCGAGTTTTTCTTCGGAACGATACCCAAGATAGAGGATGAACGCATAAGACAACGCGACAACCAGCATAAAGAGCGACGCGGAAATATCGCTCGCATCCAAATCGTTGCGGCGCGCGAGAATAAACAAGCCGACGGCGAGAACGCATAAAAATGAAGCGTGGTCGAGCGAGAGGAACAAAGCCGCCGCGACGGTCACTTTGCCTGTGGCGTGTCCGCGTTTGCGGGCTTCGCTGGCGAAGAGAGCCACGCCGCCCATGCCCGCCGTGGCGGTGATGATATTGATAAAATTCGCGGCTGTGGCGATGCGGGTTAACGTGAGAATATCGTCGTCCATCCCCAATAAACGATAAACGGATTTATACATCCGCGCGGAAGTGAAGAACCAGAGGGTTTGAATCAAAAGCGCGAGGATGAAATATACAAGGTGCGCTTTTTTGAGGGTTTTTATAATCGTTTCGATTTCGCTGAAACTGATTGCGACGAGCGCAATTCCAAGAAACAGAACGACAATGAGAATGAGTTTTTTCATCGAAATAATTATACGCGAGATAAATCCCGCGCCGCGTTCTTATTTTCCCAACTCTCTCGAAATCGATTCCATCTGCGCCAGTATCACAGCCACTTGTCCGCTGGGAATGTTGAGATTGTACATGTGCGCGAACCCGTCGCCCAGCATGGTCTTTACCTTCCGCCACGAAGCCAGTTGCGGCTGCATCTCGCCGCGCGCCAAAAGGTCAACCGCCTGCGCCCATTGCGGATGAGTCTTTTTATAATCGCCGAGCAAATCCATGCTCGCGGCGCGGATGGGGAAAAGATGCGTCGCTTCGACAAAACGCGCATCCTGTTTCTCTTCCAATAACCAGCGCGCAAACAACCATGCCGCGAGTTGCTTCTCGTCGGTTGATTTCAAGACGACATACGAAGAACCGTAAATGATCAAAGCGTTTTCGTTTGCGCCGGGAAAGGCGAGCGCTTCCCACTTGTCGGCGCTGTTTGCGCTTGCGAATGCGCGCGCGGCGTTCGGCAGGTCTTCGAGACTGACGGTGACGAAGAGCGCTTCGCGGGCTGCAAACGCCGCAATCGGGTCTGCGTCGGCGGTTTGCCACGCGCAGGATTTCTCCGAAAGTTCGCGCAAAAACTTGAACGCCTCGATATTCTTCGGCGTAAGGAAGCGATAATCGCTGCCTTCCAAAACGCCGCCCTCGAACGCGAGCATCCACGCATACGCGGTCATCGGCTCTGTATCTACAAGCCAGCCGCCCATAAAATCATTTTGCGGCGCGGCGTCTTTCAACATGAATTGCTGCGCGCCGCACGCCTGCCGACGAAAATCGTCGGGCGTATTGGGCGCGGAAGAAAAGCCGAGTTCCTTCGCCCAGGTTTTATTCCAAAGCAAAAGACGCGCGTTCCGCTGCGCGGGAATCGCCACGCGCTTCTTATTAACATAATCTTGATTCCAAAAAACGGCGGGAATATCGCCCGCGTCCATTCCGTACAACGGGTCGCCGACGTAGGCGGTCAAATCAAGCGCCGCGCCGTCCGCGTCCCATTCCAGCGCGTGTTCGGGCAGGGCAATGACAAGATCGGGCTGTTCTTTTTTCGATAATGAAGCGGTCGTATTTTCAAACAGGTTCGAAAAATTTCCCTGACTCGCCGCGCTGACTTTAATGCCCCACTCGTTCTTTTGATTGAATTCTTTGACCAGAGAATCGAACAAACTGGATTCGACGCCATACCACGGAGTCCACGCCATGATTTCCAAACCCCTCAGCGCGTCTTTCCCGACCTTGATGTTGCTCGTCATTTGCGGAGTGGGTTTGACGCTTGGAGTTTTTACTTCGCTTGTCGCCGCAGGCTCAGCCGTTGCGGTCGGAGCGTTTGCTCCGCATGAAGTTATGAGAATTGAGACAATGAATAAAAGCGCGATGAATTTTTTCATAAACGTAAGTTATTTTGCAAGCGTCATAAACGGAACGGGCATGAAGACCAAAACGAAGATGACGATCATCAAGAAGCCCAGCGCGCGCCGCGTCGGATCGAGCGCGGTGATCTGGTCGAGCGGCTCGGCGCCGGCTTTTCTCATCCAGAACAATAACGCCGCCCACAGCCACCATCCGCTCCAGAAAGCTCCCAGCGCAGCCATTACGCCGATAATATACGGAAACATTTTTTTGCTCTTCTCGCCAAACAGCGAGTAGATGATATGTCCGCCGTCCAGCGTGCCGACGGGGATGAGGTTCAGCGCGGTGACGAGAATACCCGCCCAACCCGCAAAAGCGACGGGGTGAATGAATACGTCCAAGCCGCCAAAGGGAACGGGCTGCCCCGTGAAGAAATATTGAACCCAATACAAAATTCCCTG
>JAQTWR010000122.1 GCA_028689195.1 Anaerolineales bacterium
ACCGTCAGGACGTGGACACCCCCGTGCAGACGGGCATCAAATCCATTGACTCGATGATCCCCGTTGGACGCGGTCAGCGCGAATTGATCATTGGCGACCGCCAAACCGGCAAGACCGCCATTGCGATTGACGCGATCATCAATCAAAAAGGCAAAAACCTGACTTGTATCTATGTGGCGATTGGTCAAAAGAAAGCCGCCGTCGCCCGCACGCTCGGCATTCTCGAACGCGCCGGCGCGATGGATCACACCATCATCGTCGTTGCCGCTGCGGACGAATCCGCCGCCCTTCATTATGTTGCTCCATATTCAGGCACCGCCATCGGCGAAGAATTTATTGAAACCGGACGCGACGCATTGATTATCTATGACGATCTCTCCAAGCACGCTTGGGCGTATCGTCAAGTCTCCTTGCTTTTGCGCCGCCCGCCCGGACGCGAAGCGTATCCCGGCGACGTATTCTATCTACACTCCCGCTTGTTGGAGCGCTCCGCCCGCCTTGCGAATAAATACGTGATCGTAAAGAAAGATTACGCCAACGAGCTTGCTTCCCTCAAAGACGGCGTGGACGGAAAAGTTTACACGGGTCCTATCTCCAAAGACGAAGCCGAAGAAGCCCGCAAGAAGATGGGCGATGCGGATAATCACAAAATTGTCAAAGTCGAAGGTACGGGCGGTTCGCTGACTTCGCTTCCTATCATTGAAACTTTGCTTGGCGATATTTCCGCGTATGTTCCCACAAACGTTATTTCGATTACAGATGGACAAATCTTCCTCGAGAGCAACCTCTTCAACGCGGGTATCCGTCCGGCGGTGAACGTGGGCGTTTCCGTATCCCGCGTAGGCGGCGACGCGCAGACCAAAGCGATGAAACAAGTCGCGGGACGTTTGCGCTTGGATATGGCTGCCTACCGCGAGTTGGCTGCCTTCGCGTTGATGGCTTCCGACCTCGATAAAAGCACGCAGAACCAGCTCAATCAGGGTCAGCGTATGCAGGAAATTCTCAAGCAGCCGCAGTACGCGCCGGTGGAACTTGAGAATCAAGTCATGGTCATTTTTGCAGGAACGAACGGATTTGCCAGCAGCGTTCCTGTTGATAAGATGGCGCAATGGCAGGCGGATTTGATTCGCTTTATGGCGGCTTCCTATCCCGAAATTGGCAAGGAAATTGTCGCGAAGAAAACTATTACCGAAGATAATCGCGCCGCGTTGATCAAGGCTCTCGAAGCTTTCCGCGCGGGTTGGCAAGCTAACTAAAGGAACTAATCTTATGGCTTCCGCTCGTGAAATGCGGCTCCGTATCAAGAGCGTAAAGAACATTTCGCAAGTCACACGCGCATTGGAGACAGTGAGCGCCAGCAAGGTCCGCAAGGCAATTAATGCGGTCACGGCGACTCGCGCGTATGCGACCAAAGCCTGGCAGGTATTACGTCATGTCGCCGAACAACCGGGACGCGACAGCCTGCATCCGCTTTTGGCGCAGCGCAAATCTGTGAACAATACGCTGGTGGTTGTAGTCACCGGCGACCGTGGACTCGCCGGCGCGTATAACTCCAATGTGATCCGATTTGTATCTCAACGCTTTGATTCGAACCCCGTTCCCGTTCAATATATTGCAGTAGGTCGCAAGGGACGCGACCTGATGATGCGCCGCGGCAAGAAGGTCATCGCCGATTTTAGCGCGCTGCCCGCCGCGCCCACTTTTATGGATGTTTCCGCCATTGGTCGCCTTGCGGTTGAGGAATTCAATAAAGGCGCGGTGGACGAAGTTTATCTCGTCTACACCGACTTTATCAGCATGAGCCGCCAGACCGCGACCGTAAAAAAACTCCTGCCGCTTGAGCTCGAAGGCGAAGGACTCGTGGAAGATTTTGGAAACAAACCCGCCGGTCCCACTGCGGCGTATGAATACGAACCTGATATGCGCGATATTCTCGATGAGATCATTCCGCGCTTTACGGCGCTGCAGGTTTATCAGGCAGTTTTGGAATCTCAAGCTAGCGAACACGCGGCTCGCATGATTGCCATGCGCAATGCGACGGATAACGCGAAGGAACTCGTCGGCGCGCTGCAATTGGCTTACAACAAAGTTCGTCAGCAAGGCATTACGAACGACATCTTAGACATCGTCGGCGGCGCGGAAGCGCTGTCCGCAAAATAACTGGAGGCAATCATGGCAAAAGCAAATGGCCGTGTAGTACAAATTCTTGGCGGCGTCGTGGACGTTGAATTCTCCGAAGGCAACATCCCCGATCTTTATGAAGCCATCACTGTCGAACGTGAAGGCAATAAGCCGCTTGTGCTTGAAGTACAAAAACATCTTGGTAATGGTTGGGTGCGTACCGTATCTATGGATACCACCGACGGTTTGCAGCGCGGAGTTACGGCTGTCGCCACCGGCGCGCCGATTATGGTTCCCGTTGGTCCTTCCACCCTCGGACGCATCTTTAACGTGTTAGGGCAGCCTGTGGACGAGAAGGGCGAAGTCAAAGCCGCGTCCTATTATCCCATTCACCGCGCCGCGCCTTCCTTTGAAGAACAATCCACCCGCGTGGAAGTTTTTGAAACGGGCGTAAAAGTCATTGATTTGATCGCCCCGTTCACCAAAGGCGGTAAGACGGGTATCTTCGGCGGCGCAGGCACTGGCAAGACCGTTATCATCATGGAACTCATCCGCTCCGTTGCGACGGAACACGAAGGCAACTCTGTGTTTGCGGGCGTGGGCGAACGAACCCGCGAAGGAACGGGTCTCTACCGCGAAATGCTCGAATCGGGCGTTATGAAAGATACCGTCATGGTATACGGACAGATGAACGAACCTTCAGGCGTGCGTTTGCGCGTCGCGCTTTCGGCGCTTTCAATGGCTGAATATTTCCGCGATCAAGGCAAGGACGTGTTGCTCTTCATTGATAACATCTTCCGCTTCTCGATGTCTGGCTCCGAAGTATCCGCGCTGTTGGGTCGTATGCCCTCTGCGGTAGGTTACCAGCCGACCCTCGCCACTGAAATGGGCGAGTTGCAGGAACGCATTACCTCCACCCGTACTGGCTCGATCACATCCATGCAAGCCGTGTATGTACCCGCGGACGATTACTCCGACCCTGCGCCTGTTGCAACCTTTACGCATCTCGACGCGACCATCGCGCTCGAACGCTCCATCGTGGAAAAGGGTATTTACCCTGCGGTGGATCCGCTCGGCTCCACTTCCCGTATTCTCGATCCCAACATCGTCGGCGAGGAACATTATCGCACCGCCCGCGAAGTCCAACGTATTTTGCAGCGCTATAAGGACTTGCAGGACATCATCGCCATTCTCGGTATTGACGAACTTTCCGAAGACGACAAACTCATTGTGTCGCGCGCCCGCAAGATCGAACGCTTCTTCTCGCAGCCGTTCTATGTTGCGGAACGTTTCACGGGCATTCCCGGGCGTTATGTGCAGCTTGTGGATACCGTGCGTGGTTTCCGCGAAATCCTCGACGGCAAATGCGACGACCTGCCCGAACAAGCCTTTATGATGGCAGGCACGATTGACGACGTTCGCGAGAAGGCTGCCGCGCTTTCTAAGGCTTAATCAATTACGAATTACCAGTTGCCAATTACGCAATTCGTAATTGGCAACTCTGTAAGGATGTATTATGACTATTCGTTGTGAAATTGTCTCTCAAGACCGCACTGTGTTCACAGGTGATGTGGATATTGTTGTGCTTCCCGGCGCGGCGGGAGAGATGGGAATCCTTCCCAAACATGCGCCTGTGCTTACCTCGTTGAAATATGGCGTTGTTAAAGTCCGCAAAGGCGGCAAGGAAGATATTTTTACGGTAGCCGGCGGCGTTGCCGAAGTGCAGCCTGATATTGTCACCATCCTCGCCGACGCGGCGGAAAACGTCGAAGAGATTGACGTTGCCCGCGCCGACACCGCCCGCGCCCGCGCCGAAGAAGCGCTCGCCAAGGGCGTCCCTGTGGATACCGACGCTTATCTTGCTATGGAAGCCGCTTTACGCAAATCTAATTTACGTCTCGACGCCGCTCGCCGTTACCGCAAGACCACGCGTTCGCCTTATTCGGAACAATAAACTCCCGTGGCGCTCTTTTCAAAAGACTTGGGCATAGATTTGGGGACTATGTTTACGCGTATCGCCGACGGCGCGCAAACGTTGTTGGAAGAACCAACGATTGTCGCCATCGAAGTGGACGACCAGAAAATGGTCGCCGCTGGCAGGGAAGCTCGCGATATGTTTGGCAAGGTTCCCGAAAGCATCGAGGTTGCGCGTCCGCTCAAAAACGGCGTAATCGCAGATTATGAAATTACCGAGACGCTGCTCGCGTATTTGTTACAGCATGTCAGCGGCTCGATGCGGATTTTCCGCCCGCGCGTGATGATCTCCGTCCCATACGGAGTGACCAGCGTCGAGCGGCGCGCGGTTTACGAAGCCGTGATGGAAGCCGGCTCGCGCGAAGCGTTTCTCATCCAGCAGCCCTTAGCCGCGGCAATCGGCATTGACTTGCCGATTAATTCGCCCTCGGGCAATATGATTATCTGTCTCGGCGGCGGATGCACCGAAACCGCAGTGATTGCCATGTACGGCATTGTCGCCGCAGACACCTTGCGGCTTGGCGGCATGGATTTGGACGACGCGATTGTCACCTATGTCCGTCGTAAATACGGCGTGGTGATCGGTCAGCCAACCGCCGAGCAATTGAAGATTCGCATTGGCGCGGCTGTTCCTCAGGATGTGGAGAACAGCATGGAAGTGCAGGGACAGGACCAAGTCACGGGGTTGCCGCGTCCTGTTACATTGACCACCGGAGAAATTGTCGAAGCCTTGCAAGACCCGTTGAAGCAAATCGTTGAATCGGGGCGCAAGGTGCTAGAGAAAACTCCGCCCGAACTTGTTTCGGATATTATTGACCGCGGCGTAGCCTTGTGCGGCGGGGGAGCGTTGCTGCGCGGCATTGATAAATTGCTGACTAAATCGCTCGGCATCCCCGCATACCTTGTGGATAATCCGCTCGCCTGCGTTGTTCAAGGAACGGCGAAGGCTTTTGGTATGTTGAATGTCATTCGTAGGAATTTGCCGCAGGTATAGTTGTTGGCAAATAGACGATTAGAAAGCGGGCGACTCGATATCGAGTCGCCCGCTTTTTTTTCTTCTAGTTATTCCATCCCCGCTCGGTGATTAAATTTTTTCCACGCCATTGAATATAAGAACTTTTTGCGCGCTGGGACTTTTTCCACACGCTTGAGCCATTCCGCTTCGGCTTGCGCGGCTTCGCGGAAGCATTGCGCGGTGAAGTCGGCGCGTTCTTTGACGGGCGCGTTTTGTAGATCGAAAGCGCCTTGTATGAATTTTTTTTCGAGTTCGTCGCGGTCTGCCGCGTAGGTTTTGATTCGTTCCGCGTAGTTGAGTGTTGTGGCGCGATGCAATTTTTCGTGAGACCAGAATATCGAGGCGGGGTCGTATTCGCCCGCAGGATCAACTCCAAGGTCGAGCTGCCGCGCGGTATCCATCCAGATGGGTTTGAAAATACTTGTGCAGGGTGCGGATGTGGCGGTGGCAAAAATAATCGGGTTGTCCTTATCCATATAAACGACCATCGACGCGGTACTTTGATCGCCGCGAATGGGACCAAAGCCGGAGTGCATACACACGTCCAGTTCGGTGATGCCGTTTTGAGGATCGAAGTTAGGGGCTTTGTGACTCCGCAAAATGGCCATCATGGATTCTGCGGCGAGGTTTCCTTTTTGCTCTTCCATTTGGCGGAAAGTCGTTTCGCGGCGGATGCGTCCCTTGCCAAAGGTCGTAAAAACAAAATCGGAATAATCTTTTGCCAGATCGAAAGCGCTCGCAGATTTGGTCAGCCCTTTTTGTTTGGCGAGTTGCACAAGATTTTCCGAAGCCATGTCGTATTGCGCGCCGAGGGTGAAGCAATTTGAAATCGAGTACGCGGTTTTGATTTGCCGCGCCGCCCATTGTTTACCCACCGTTTCGAGTACCCATGCGTCTTCATGGTTGGCGATGATGAAACTATTGTGATAGTAGAGTTCTTTGTCGTATCCGCAGTTGCCGCCCTGACCGAATTCTTCGAGCAGGTCTATGATGACTTGCAGCGCTTCGCGCGGCGTGATGGCGCGTTCGAGCGCGGCGCGAAGCAAGTCCATGCCGATCAGTGCGGGATTTTTGTTTGCGGGGATTTTCGAGAAGACCGCTTCGTTGCCGATGACCAATCCGTGTTCGTTGACGCCAATCTCCGCGCCCCACATCCAAAACGGCTTGGAAAGTAGAATCGCGTGCGTATGCGGCGCTTGCGGAATTTCGATATAAGTGCATTTGACGCGCGCATTTTCAGCGTAATCGGCGGCGGGAAAATATTTCAGCGCCTGTCCTTCATTGGGATGGCGGTCTGAATTTTTTGCAAAGATGGCGACGCCACTTGCGGTAGCGGATTTTGTCGCAACGAATGTATCGCACATTTTTGTCTCCTCTGTGTCAAGGAGTATAGCATAGGGGGGCGTCTCGCATATTTCATTGGCGTTGCGAAATATGCGAGACGCGATTGTAGCCTACCATGTATGGTTGGGGGCGTCGGCATTATCGGCGGCGACCTGCCCCTTTATTGCGGGCGTAACGCAAACACGGTCGCCGGGAAATGCCTGCCGCCAGACATAGCCTGAAACGCATTCGTCCGCGCTGGCGATGCGCGAGGCTGCGGCTGCATTATCCGCCGCGGTTTGACTTCGGACAGCGGCAGTCACGCAGACAACATCGCTGGGAATCGCTTCGCGCCAGACAAATCCCGCGATGCAGCTATTTGGACCATACGGTCCAAGCGGATCAACCCTTGTTGGGGCTGCCGCGTTATCTGCCTGCGCCTGACTGCGCGTAGCGACTGTGACGCAAACTACATCGCCTACATACGCTTCGCGCCAGACAAATCCCTGCGTGCAGGCGCTTGCGCCATAATTCCCGACGATGGTGCGCGAGGTTGCCGCCGCGTTATCGGCGTCCGCTTGCGCTTTGGAGGCGGGCGATATGCAGATTTTATCGCTGGCTCTGATTGACCTGTATACATAATCGCCTTTGCAGGTTCCGCTGGGGGGGACGGGCGTAGGCGGCGCGGCGATGATCGCCAGCGTTGCGGGGACGCAGGACGCGGTGACGACGGTTCCGCCGACCCAGCCATGTCCGCCTGGAAATTCGATATACCACCATGTCCCCTCGGAGTTTTTTCCCGCGATTTTTGCGCTCCCGCCTGCGACGAGTGCGCCGATGATCTCATACACGGTTCCAGGTCCAGAGCGGACGTTGACTGGCGTGGGGGCGATAACGTTTGGCTCGCAGGTTGTCGCTGTTGGGGTAGGGGTATCCGTTGGGCTGGGGGTGGTCGTTTCTGTCGCTGTGGGAGTATCAGTTGGAACTGTCGAATATTGCAACGCCGCTTCTGTATTAGGCATTGTTGTCGGCGCGATTTCGGCGGGAGGCGCCTGCACGCCAGACGGCAGATTGCAACTGATGATGATTACACAAATGACGATAATGGAAATGAGATTGCGCTTCTTGTTC
>JAQTWR010000123.1 GCA_028689195.1 Anaerolineales bacterium
TTTCATCGCGTATTGGAAGGTTTCATGGCGCAGGGCGGCGACCCGACGGGTTCCGGCATGGGCGGACCCGGCTATGAATTCGTGAACGAAGACAGCGACCTGACCTTCAATAAGGCGGGCGTGGTCGCTATGGCAAACGCGGGGCGCGATACGAATGGCAGTCAGTTTTTCATCACGTTTGGACCGACCGAGCAGCTCAATGGCGGCTACACTATTTTTGGTCAGGTGATAGAAGGCATGGACGTGGTCAACGCGATTACATTCCGCGACCCAAATACCTCGCCGTCTTTTCAAGGCGACGCGATTGAGTCTGTAACGATTTCTGAAAAATAAAAAAAATGGCGTCCAAAGTTTTAGGCTTTGTAAATTATTAACTTCGTCATTGCGAGGAGAGGAGCGACGAAGCGCTCCCCATTTTATGAATTGACCTCTTGCAAAAGTATTTTTAGCCACGGATTACACAGATTTTCACGGATGAATTCAAAAAAATCTGTGTAAATCCGTGAAATCTGTGGTAAAGGTTTGCTTATTTTTGACTTATGCAAGAAGTCTAATAAAAGATTGCTCGCTGCGCTCGCAATGACGCTAACAAAGGGAAGTTATATTTTTACGAAGGCTTTGGACGCCGATTTTTTCTACTACGGTCCGGGAGTCATCACGGGGTATTTTGAAGTGTCCAATCTTGGGTCGAGTCTAAGATAAATGGCTTCTATCCAGCAGGGATTATGAAAGTAAGGATTGCGGATGACATACCAGCCGGGGGTGTTTCCCATGCCGATGATTTCCACATACCTTTTGGGATTGATATTGCTGATTAATGTATAGTTCGAGCCGGGTCCCGTCCAACAGCCCGCAAACGCAGTGACGACGGGGCGCTTGAGCGGCTCGCTGCTGGTCGGTTCGGCGGTGGGCGTTTCTGAGGGCGGCGGCGTGAATGTGGCGGCGGGCGTGGGCGAAGCCGCCTCTGCCGTTTGCGTTAAGGGAATGAATACTTGTTGATACACGGCGGTTAAGATAAAGTCTGCTGTTGGCGTTGGCGAAGCGGATGCAGACGCGCAACCCGTTATGCTAATTGCAATCAACCCGATTAGCGTGAATAAAAAGCGTTTGTTCATAAGATTCTCCGTTTTGTTCGAGCGATGTGAAGTCGCGTGGCTGCGCGGTAATTGCCTGCCATTTGATGACGGCTCTGTAAGCATACCCAATAATCCGCGTCTGCGCAATAAAATATTTTTTCTGGCTTTTCGCCGTCCTTTGAAGTAGAATAGAACAGACGTTCCCTCAATTATTCTCCCACACAAAAACTATGGAATTCAAACTTAACGCTCCCTTTATCCCTATGGGCGACCAGCCCGAAGCCATTCGCGGACTTGTGGATGGAATCCGCGCGGGCAATCGTAATCAGGTTTTACTTGGCGCAACTGGCACGGGCAAAACTTTTACCATTGCATCCGTTATTCAGGAATTGCAAAAGCCCGCGCTGATTATGGCGCACAACAAGACTCTCGCCGCGCAGTTATACGCCGAGTTCAAAGAATTCTTCCCTGAGAACGCGGTTTCATATTTTGTCAGTTATTACGATTACTACCAACCCGAAGCGTATGTTCCGCGCCACGATCTTTTTATTGAAAAGGAAACGCAAATCAACGAAGAGATCGAGCGGATGCGCCTCGCGGCGACCGCCACGCTGATCTCGCGCCGCGATGTGATTATCGTCGCCTCAGTCTCTTGCATCTACGGCTTGGGTTCTCCCGAAGAATTTGGCAAAGGCACGGTCACGCTCAAGGTCGGCGAGATTTATCGCCGCAACGCTTTGCTGCGCCAGTTGATCGAAAGTCAATATCAGCGCAACGACATGGAATTGAAATCGGGAACGTTTCGCGTGCGCGGCGATACGCTGGAAATCATCCCCGCGTATGAAGACAAACGCGGATATCGCATCACGTTCTTTGGCGACGAAGTCGAGCGCATCATGCAGTTCAATCAAATCAGCGGCGAGATTTATGACGAGCCGCAGGAAGTTTCCATTTTCCCCGCAAAGCAATTTCTCACCGCCGCCGACCGTTTGAAAGAATCAATCGCCAATATTGAAACAGAACTTGAAGAGCGTTTGAAATATTATAAAGATGCGGGGAAATTTCTCGAAGCGCAGCGCATCGAACAACGCACGCGCTACGATTTGGAAATGTTAAAGGAAGTTGGATACTGTTCGGGAATTGAAAACTACTCGCGGCAGTTGGATGGGCGCGCGGCGGGTACACATCCGTGGACGCTGATTGATTTTCTGCCCAGCGACTATCTGCTAGTGCTGGACGAGAGTCACATGACCGTGCCGCAAATTCGCGGCATGTACAACGGCGACCGCGCGCGCAAAGAAACCCTTGTCGAGTACGGCTTCCGCCTGCCGTCCGCGCTGGATAATCGTCCGCTGAAGTTTGACGAATTCGAAGACGTAATGGGCTACACCATTTACACATCCGCCACGCCTTCTGAATATGAAATGAAACGCGCCGACCAAGTCGTCGAGCAAATCATCCGCCCAACGGGATTGATTGATCCCGAAGTGGACGTGCGCCCAACTAAAGGTCAAGTGGATGATCTCGTCGGCGAGATCAATCAGCGCGTGGCGAAAGGCGAGCGCATCCTCGTCACCACGCTCACCAAACGCATGTCCGAAGAACTCACAAAGTATATGAAAGAATTGGGAATCAAAGTCCAGTACCTTCACTCGGAAGTCGAGACGTTGGAGCGCGTTGGAATTCTGCGCGATTTACGTCTCGGCGTTTTTGATGTGCTGATTGGGATTAACCTGCTGCGCGAAGGACTCGACCTGCCCGAAGTTTCCCTCGTCGCCATTTTAGACGCGGACAAAGAAGGGTTTTTGCGCTCAGGCACCGCGTTGATTCAAACCATCGGACGCGCCGCGCGTAACGCAAACGGACGCGTCATCATGTACGCCGACCGCGTCACCGATTCGATGAAACGCGCGCTGGATGAAACCAATCGCCGCCGCGCGAAGCAAGTCAAATACAATGAAGAAAACGGTATCGTGCCGATTAGCATTCACAAACAGATTCACGATCTCACCGAAGGTATGAGCGCGAAGGCTGTGGCGGAAATGCGCGGCGAATATAAAACAAAGAATGTCGGCGACTTGCCGCGCGGCGAGTTGCGTAAGATCATTGCCGAAATCGAAAAGCAGATGAAGGACGCCGCGAAGAATCTCGAATTTGAAAAAGCCGCCGCCTTCCGCGACGAGTTGTACGACCTCAAAAATTTACTGGCTGAAGACGAGTCGCTCAAACCGTGGGAGCGTATTAAGTTATTGACGGGGGAGGAGTGAAGCGGTTTCTTATAACCCGCATAAACGAAAACAAGTTTTTCGTTATAATTCTTTCCATGAGAAATATTTCTTCCCGCCGCGATTTGCCCAAACAGATTCTTGCGGCGCTGTTTGGCGGATTTACGCTTTATCTTGGCATCGTTGTCTTTTGGACGCTTGGTTATCAACTTGCGTATGCGGGACGAATCTTCCCCGGCGTTTCCGTCGCGGGCGTGGAACTTTCCGGGCTTTCGCCGAATGAAGCCGCGCTCAAATTGAGTCAAACGCTTTCATATCCCATCAACGGAAAAATATTATTCCGCAGCGCCGACAAGGTTTGGGTCGCTTCGCCCGCCGAGTTGGGCATGGTTTTCGACCCACCGCCAGCGCGAATGCCGCGTATCAATTTGGGCGTTCGGGAAATCCCTTCGACGCGCTGTCTTCGCAAACCAACGCCAGCGGATTTGGCGCGGACGTTTCTCCCGTCATCCTCTTCGACCAGCGCGTGGCGTATGGCTATTTGCAAAATATCGCCGCGCAAATTGACCAGCCGGTTGTGGAGGCGAGCCTGCATTTGGAAGGAACAAACGTCGTCGCGCAGCCCGGTCAAATTGGACGGTTGTTGAATCTCGACGCCACGCTTATTTATCTCGGCGCGCAGTTGCAAACCTTCCGCGACGGCGAAACTCCGCTTGTCGTTGCCGAAGCCGCGCCGCGCTTGGCGGACGTCTCGTCTCAAGCCGAAGCCGCGCGACAAATTCTCAGCCAGCCGCTGACGATTACCGTTCCCAATTATCGCGCAGGCGACCCGGGTCCGTGGAGTTATGATATTCCCGTCCTTGCGAATATGCTCGGCGTAAATGTTGTGGACGTAAACGGCGGCGCCGAAATGCACGTGGGATTGAATCCCGACGCGCTGCGTTTAACCTTGAACGAATTAAAAACCTATGTAGACCGCCAGCCCGCCAACGCGCGATTTATCTTCAACGATGTGACCTCCCAACTCGAAGCGATTCAAGCCTCGAATGTTGGGCGCGCAATGGACGTCGAAGCCAGCATCCGCGCCATCAACGAAGCGCTTCTGCGCGGAGAACACAACGTCGCGCTGGTTGTAGATGAACGGCAGCCCGCCGTCGCCGATACCGCCGCCGGCGCGGAACTGGGCGTCACGCAGCTTGTCGCCGCGCACACTACTTATTTTTATGGTTCGAGCACAGAGCGCATTCAAAATATCTCCGCCGCCGCTGCGCGTTATCATGGCGTGTTGGTCGCGCCGAATGAAATCTTTTCGATGGGCGCGTATCTTGGCGACGTGAGCCTCGAAAACGGATTTGCCGAAGCGCTCATCATCTACGGTGGACGGACTATCAAGGGAGTTGGCGGCGGCGTGTGTCAGGTCAGCACCACGCTTTTTCGCACCGTCTTCGAGGCGGGCTACCCCGTCATTGAAAGGTATCCTCACGCCTATCGCGTGACTTATTATGAAAAAACCGTCAGCGGCGCAAACGATCCCGATCTCGCGGGCATGGACGCCACCGTATATTTTCCGCTTGTGGATTTCAAATTTCACAACGACACGCCCTACTGGCTGTTGATGGAAACCTATGTAGACGTTGCGGCGCGCAAACTCACATGGAAGATTTACTCTACATCCGATGGGCGCAGCGCCACATGGGAAACGACGGGTCCCGTGAATATCGTTCCCGCCAGCGCCCCCATCTTTGAGGAAAACCCCGACCTGAAACCAAACGAGATCAAACAAATTGATTATGCCGCGCAGGGCGCCGACGTCACCGTCACGCGCACGGTTTGGCGCAACGGGCAAATCTATTTCACCGATCAATTCCAAACGCATTACCAACCCTGGTCGGCGATTTGTCAGTACGGCTCTGGCACCGAAAACCCGGAGAAGAAAGCGAAGAAAGACCTGCTATGCCTCTCGCCTAATTAATAATCTCCCTCATGGAGTTCCCCCTCTCCTTTTGGGAGAGGGCAGGGTGAGGGCGTGGAACATAATTACTCACTAATGATACAATCTTAAAAAAGGAGACCCATCATGGTCAGTTCAGAATTACTCGAAATTTTACGTTGCCCCAACTGCGTGCGCGAAAAAGAAGGCAAACTCGTTTTACACAAAGACGCGTGGCTTGTCTGTCAGGATTGTTCGCGCAAATATCCCATCGTGGACGATATTCCCGTCATGTTGATTGACGAAGGGGATAAGTGGATTAATACCGCGCAAGACGCGCTGCCCGTCCCGCCTCCGCAAAAATAATGACGCAAGACTTGCTGGCTGAACTCGCCAGCGGAGACGACGCGCGCGCGGAAAATTCCATCCCCGCTATTGTGGAATTGGGAGCGGCGGCGATTCCTCTGCTGTTGGATTTGACTCGCGCCCCCGATGCGGATTCTCGGTGGTGGGCTGTGCGCGCCCTCGCCGCCTCGCGGCACACCCTGACCGCGCATTTGATCCCGCTCCTCGATGACTCTGCCCCCGAAGTGCGCGCCGCAACCGCGCTCGCGTTGTGCGCCCATCCGCATGAAGACGCAATCCCCGCGCTGATCAAAACCCTCGCGGACGAAGATTCCATCGCGGCGGGGTTGGCGGCGACCGCATTGACGAAAATCGGAAAATCCGCCGCGTTGAGTCTCATCGAGGTAATGAAATCCGCGCCGATAAACATCCGCATTTTGGCGTTGCGCGCCTTATCCGAAATTGGCGACCATCGCGCCATTCCCGTATTGATGCAATCCATGAGCGAAGAATCAGCCGTGCTGCAATATTGGGCGCAGATCGGCTTGGAACGACTTGGGCTGGATATGGTATATATTAAGCCCTGAGGTTATATGAAACAATTTGAATTTCTGAAAAAAATAAAACTTCCTAAATTGAAACGCCCCTCTTTCGGGCAAATTATCTTTTGGGGAATCGCGCTGGCGTTAGCGGTCGGCGGATTTATCCTCGCGCGCAATATGACCGCGTGTTGGACGATTACGAAATTGCCGGGCGTCAAACTTCCGACCTGCTCCGGCGGATTAGACCCCGCTACGGGATTTGTCCCCGTAGACGGAACGCCCCCGCCCGACGCGCCGCCGACTCCCGAGGTTCTTCCCGAAGCCGCGCTTCCGCCTGCGTGGGATGGCGCGAGCCGCATCAATATTCTCTTCTTCGGTTTGGATTACCGCGATTGGGAGGCGGGGCAGGGTCCGCCGCGCTCTGATACGATGATCCTGTTCACGGTTGATCCCGTCACAAAGCAGGCGGGCATGTTGTCCATTCCGCGCGATATGTGGGTGAACATTCCCGGCTTTGGCTATGGGCGCATCAATATGGCTTATCCCGACGGCGAAGGCGCGAAACTTCCCGGCGGCGGGGCGGGGCTTGCCATGAAAACTGTCGAGCAATTTATAGGCGTGCCCGTTCATTATTACGCACAAGTAGATTTCAACACCTTCGCCGAATTTATTGATTATATCGGCGGCGTGGATGTTTGGGTGGAAGAGACGCTGCGTCTTGATCCGGTTGGACCCGGACAGGATAAATTCAAAGTGAATTGCTGCGGGTATCGTCACATGAACGGTTGGCGCACGCTTGCCTATGCCCGCACGCGCAAGACCAAAGACGGCGATATTGACCGCGCGCACCGTCAGCAATTGGTCATTGCCGCCATTCAGAAGAAAGTGTTCGACCCGCAGACCTTTCCCAAGTTGATTCAGAATGCGCCCGCCATTTACGCCCAATTCCAATCGGGCATTCATACCAATATGGCGCTTGAAGACGCGATTAAGTTAGCCGTGCTTGGCAAAGACGTTTCGCTTGACGGGACGAAAATGGGCGTGATTGATACTACGATGGTCACGTTTGCAAACGTCACGTTGGGCGGACAGAATGCCAGCGTAATGAAACCGCTCGCGGATAAAATCCGCGTGCTGCGCGACGAGATATTTACTTCGGGCGGGGCGCTCAGTCCCATGGCGGTGGCTTCGGGGAGCAAGGACGTTAATCTGCTTGCCCAAGCCATGCGCGCCGAAGAAGCGCGCGTCCGCATTGTGGACGGCACTTTTACGCCGGGTCTCGATCAACGCGCGGGGGCGCTCTTCCAATCTCAAGGCATGAACGTGACCGAAGTGGGTCCCGCTAATGAAGTTTACAGCAGCACGATTGTTGTTATGTACGGTC
>JAQTWR010000124.1 GCA_028689195.1 Anaerolineales bacterium
GTCTAAAACGCCGATTATTATTTTAACTGCGCTGGGCGAAGAAGCGGACAAAGTACAAGCGTTTGACTTGGGAGCCGATGATTACTTGACCAAACCGTTTGGCGTGGGCGAGTTAATGGGACGCATCAAAGCCGCGCTGCGACGCACGCGCTGGCAAGAGTCTTCATCCAACGAGGAACGTCTGGTGCGCGGCGATATTTGCGTGGATATGGAGCGGCATCTGGTTACGGTAAAAGACGCGCCCATAGACCTGACCCCCACCGAATTCAACTTGCTGGTTTATTTGCTGAAACACGCGGGCAAGGTACTCTCGCACCGCGCGATCTTGCAAAATGTATGGGGCGTGGAATATGGCAACGAAGCGGAATATCTGCGCGTGTACATTGGTCGTTTGCGCCAGAAGATAGAAGCGGACGCGCTAAACCCGCGCCACTTATTCACAGAACACGGTATGGGCTATCGGTTCGAAGCGTGAATTACAACTACATGATGGATAAAGATCAGGGAACGTTTATCCATTAAAATAAATCATCGCAACCCACATGGAGCAAGCCTTATGAAAAAAACTCTTATTTTGAAATCAGACGACCCAATTATAAAATCGTTGAATTTCAAACCTTATCGCAGCGTCGCGCGGCGGCGCGTCGTTCCGTTTGCGCCAGCTAACAACGATCCGCAAACGATGGAAGTCATTACGCCGTGGAAGTCAAAATTGACGGTCACAAGGGGCGATCTTTTGATCAGCGAGCTAGATAAACCGGAAGACGTCTGGCCCATAGACGCGCAGATATTCGACCAAACGTATATTATTGTCGCGCCGGGAGTTTGCATCAAACGCGCGATCACATGGCTTGTGCCTCTGGAAGACGTTGCGCAAGGCGATAAAGACCAGATCATAACCGTGCATACGTTGGAAGGAACAGAAACGGTCCGCGCGGGAGATTTCTTCCTCGCAAAAGGCATACAAGGAGAAATCTGGCCCTACCCCAAAGAAAAAGCCGCATTAACAATGAAACCCGCCGAATAAACGGCGGGTTTCATTGTTATTATGGATATTTATTTCTTATCAATCTTTTCATCTTTTTGTAATTTTGAAGTTAACTTATCTAGCGCGGGATTATCCGTTTTTCTTGGAGCATCGCGTTTAGGCTCGTCCATAAGACGTTTCAACGCGGTGTCGATAAACCTGCTGATATATTTATTGGGGTTGATCTGTTCGATTCTGGCGCCCATATCGCGCGCCAGTTCGATCATGTGATTCACCAAACGGACGTCGCGGTCGCGCGAATATCCGCTTTTACCGTCCCAAAACGCGACCAAACAGATGTTATCCACGCCATGTTTGAGAGAAGAATACAAAGCCCAGCGGTTGTTGCGCTCGTAGGGATCATCGCCTTCTTTTGGCGCGCCGACATTCTCGATTTGATAAATATCGTCCACCATCGGATGGCTGCGGATTTTGTAGAAGCGATCCACCCACGCATCGCCTGCCAGCGAAACGAATTTACGGATATAGGTTTGCTCGGGTAAAGGCAGGAAAACCTTGACGTGCATTCCTTTTTCGGCGCAAACTTCCGCGAAGATAATCTCGCTGCCTGCCGAAAGACCGCTCAAGAACGCCCTGTCGTCCGCCTGCGCGCCAATCTCGTCCAACTTTTTAGAAAGATCCTGACGCACCTGAGTCTCTTTATCCGAAGAGAACGCCCTCATATCCTTGCCCGGATAATCTGCCATATAACCGCTGAAGAGGAATCCCTTCCACTTGGTTTTCTCTTTGACCGACTTCCCGTCCTTTCCGCTTTCTTCCACGCTTGCGCGCGCAATTTCTTCCTCGATGGTATCAATACCCGCTTTTACAAAATCGCCGCGCATCCCCAGCGATTTCAACATTTCGAGTTGATGCAAGGAGGAATTCAAATCGGAAATATTTCGGCGCGAAGCCGTCAACGCTTTTCGATAAGCGCGCACCACGCTGGACACGTTATCGGCGACAAGCGTTTGCAATTCCGCCAAAGAGACCAGCGCCCAATAATCTACGGCTTCATCTTCCGCTTTGGTTTCAAGCGCGAAGACAAGCGCGCCGCGCAGCTCGGGCAGTTCGCGGCGGATTCGCTCGATATCGGGGTCGGGGTCTTTTTTGTTATCGAATTTATCGGCGAGGTAAACGGCGATCATGGAAAGGGTCAGCGCGTTTACGCCGGGATAGTAATTATTCAAATCAATGCGGAAACCTTTGAGGTAAATATCCGCCGCTTTGATCAACCAGTGATAAGACTTGAACGCGTTCTTAAGTCGCGCGCTTTTGTCTTTGATGTGCATCCACGAGACATTCCACATTTCTTTGTAGATTCTGCCAAGATATGAGATTGCCTCGCTGTCGTTTGGATATTCGCTCAACAAACCTTCTAATTTAACGATGGCTTCATCCGAGCGCCCGATGCGATTTAGATGGAACGCCTCCTGACGGCGAAAAGCGATATTGCCAGAGTTAACTTCCAATCCCTTGCGATATTGCGCGAGCGCAAGTTCGTGGCGTCCTAAACTGGCAAGCGCTTTGCCCGCCTCGCCAATCGCCTCTTCTTTGATAATCGGGTTATGAATCTCTTCGGTCAACAGCAGAATATTGCCGATGCGTTTCAAGCGCTGCGCGACGGTAACTTTTTCTTTCCATTCTTTATACTCGCGCCAAAACCCCGTCGCCAGCGGAGTGCGTAACATCCTCTGGTCGGGTTCTCTCAGCCCGGAAAGCAAATTGAATATCGGACTGTGAACCGCGTCGCGGTCTGAAGCCCACGTATCTTTTGTCATGCGCGCAATGGCTTGAATATCCGTCTTGATGAACGCGGGGTCGGGCGTTCCTTCGGGGGTAATGTGATACGGTAAAGTTCGCACATTGAAAATATCGAAGGGCATGTAGGCGCGCCCCGCTTGGATATGCACCACGCCGCGTTTGCGGAAAGCGTGGCGAATGCCAAGTTCGTAATATACGTTGGCGTTATCAATGCTTAGGTCGCACAGACACAAATCGGCGAGCAACAATTCCTGAAACATATCGGTCAAGATATCGCCCGATGCGGTTTCCTCGTCGGCGCGGAAGGGTTCAAAGCCAGCCTCTTCGAGCGCGGGTTTGATCAAGGTTTGGTAGATGGTATTGAAGTCGTAAAGCGAGCCGTCGCCGCCTTTCTTTTTTCCGAAAGGCATCACCACAAATGCATGAGGACGCGCATCGGGGCGCACTGCGCGTAACAGCGTTGTCTGCGCAGAGTCGGAATCAGATTCAGCCGAAGACACAATAGCGGGGACGGGTGTTTGCTCCACGGGTTTCGTTTCGGGTTTGGCTTGATTCGCGTCTGCTGTGGTATTTGAGGCGCTGGGAGTTGCGTCAGTCATGTGATTATCCTTTCGCGTTTATTGTTCTTGGGTAACGAGAGATCATATCGTTTAATACGCTGGGGGGCGTGTTCGGTCCAATTTCGACGCCCGCGAATTCCTGCTCCACCGCCTTCAACACAGAGGATATTCCGAAGCGTTCAGCGAGAGTATTCGCGGCGGTTTGAATCGCGTCGCGCATGGAGGCGAGTTCGGCTTGCACCAATTCCGAGGAGGCTTCTTCCGCCAATGAGCCAAGCGCGGCTTTGAATTCTTCGCGCAAATGCTTTTCGGTTTTTTTCATATCGGTTCTGGCGAAATCCACAACCTCGTCTGCGATGGCGCGCTTGAAGCGCAGATCCGATTCGCGCTGTTCTTGAATCACGCGGTTCACCAAACTGGCTTCTTCGCTGAGATCGGATTCTTTGAGCGCTTCTTGCATGGCTTTGATGTATTCCATGTTGCGGCTCCAAAGGATTTCCTCTGTGGAGCGCACCATTTTGAAAAACTCGGTTTGCGTGCGTTCCTGGGGTTCGAGGTTGTTCCAATGGTCGGCGATAATGCTCAACTCCAAGCGGACTTTGCTGTAGTTGCGCACGACCACGTCGAGGTTGCTCAATTCCTGCCAGCCAATGAAAGTGGTCGTGAGAGACGCCGCCAGAGCCACCCACAGCGTAAATCCGCCGCCGAACGCGGCTAATAACGCGCCCATCGCGCCGAACGTCAATATCCACAATTGCAGTTGGACTCTTTGTTTTTGTTTTTGCGTCAATTTTCTTACATGCCAGTTCAACTGGTCTTCAAGGCGATATTGAAAATACTCGTCGCCAGTCAGGTCTGAAAAGCCCGGGTCGCTGTCTGGATTTTGGAAACGCGGCGGAGGCGGGGTGACGCCTTCGTAGGAATCCATCACCAATTCGCCGTTCATGCCGCGATAGACCGATCTTTGGATTTCCTGCAATCTGGTTTCGAGCCATGTGCGGCGCGTTTCGGTACCTTGGAGGATGGTGCGATATACATAAATTTCTTTTAGGACTTCCTCCGCGCCCGCGCGCGTAATCAGCCAGTCGCCTGAGGCATAGAATTTATTGGCGTATGCCGCAAAAAACGAGGCTAGTAAAGGCGACGCGATCAAGAAGCCCTTGAGGGCGATTCCGCCAAGCGCTGGGAAGTTCTGCGGATACAACGCCGTGAGGATGGCGAACAGAGTCGCCAGCACGCCGAACAAGGCGATCCATTTTCGTAATTTCAAATATTCGCCGGATCGCTTCCCCGATACGACGTCAAATTGCCCGAATTTTCTCCAGGCAATATCCAAGATGGGCGTAACTTGCTGCGGTTGTTTTTCCATATCGGCTTCTCCCGTAAATTAGTTTTCACCTGCGGGTAAGTTCGGGCAGATGAGGCGGTATTTTTCGTCAAAGAATAATAGTTTCCATTTGCTTTTGGTGAAGTTTCTGATCAAACGCGAACAAGCGGTTTCGACCAATTGGCCGCGCGTCAAGAATGGAATGGCGGATACATCCCACATGTGAATCTCTCTTTGCGAAGCGGCGGCAATCCGTTTGCCGTCCAAAGAAAATGAAACGCTGGATACTTTGTTGACGTGGCGCAGGCGAGCCGCTTCCTGTCCGAGCGCAATATCAAAAAGATATAGGTAGCCGCTGGAATCGCCAACGGCAAGGAGATCGCCGGCTGGATTAAATTCCATTGCGGATACTCCCGCGCCCGTGCTGAAATCGCTGCTTGTGCGCGTAAAGGAGTCGTCTTCGGCATTCCATAGATATACGGTCGCTTCGGAGCTTCCTGTGGCAAGCAGTTTTCCATCCGCGCTAAATTGGGTCATGGTAATTGATCCCACTTGTTCCAACGTTTTTATCTGCGTTAGCGTCGTAAGGTCCCAAACGAGGCTGCGATTCCCCTGCTCGATACCCGCGACCAGATACTTTCCGTTAGGCGATACGGCAAGGGAAAGTATGACGCCATCCATTTTCAGGCTGGCGATCTTTTTACCGTTCGTCACATCCCATATATTGACCAAGCCGTTTTCGTCTGCGGTAATTACCTGTTTGCTGTCAGGCGTAAAGGTCACCGCGTCAAGGACTTCGGTATCGTGGGATAGAACAAATTTCTTTGTCTTGTCTACGCTTGTCAATATGACGCGGTTATAGTCTGCGATATTGCTGTCGTATTCCACCACTGCGACCCATTTTGAATCTTTGCTAACCGCTACGTTATAGGTAAAACCTTTAACGCTAACAAACAATTGGCGGTTATCTTCTTTTTCTCCCAGCTGATTGGACTGTATCATCCAGACTTTTTTATCGTCGGTATCCGCAACCAGCCATTCGCCATTAGGACTAAAATGCGCTTCGCTTAAAATTCCCGAAAAAGACACAACGCCCTTGCGCGCGCCAAGCCGCGAAATATCCCAAAGCGTGACATTGCCCGAGCTGTCGCCTACGGCAAGGCGCGTGGCGTCCGGGTTGAACGTGAGCGCAGAACCAACTCCTTCGACGGGAATCTGAACGACTTCGTTTCCGCTATAAGCGTCCCATATACGGGCGGTATGATCGTAACCTGTCGAAGCGATCCATTGTCCGTCGGAGCTGATGCGCGCCACCGTCACAAAATTATCATGCGCCATACGCATCCGCTCCTGACCTGTGGCGGTATCAATCACGCGGACATAGCCGTCGTCTGACGCGGTGGCAAACCACGAGGGGTCTGGTCCAAAAGCGGTATATTCCACCCAATCTCCATGCGTGATGGAATATTTCTGCCTGTTGCCCTCTCCAAGTTTAATGGCGCGCGCGGCGCTATCAGCCCCGGCGCTGACAACCCATTTTCCGTCTGGACTGAAAGAAAGATCGAAGACCTCGCTGTTGTGGCGGGGACCCGCAATTGTGCGGTTCTTCATAATATTCCAGATGGATACGTTTCCGTCAGCCAAACCAAACGCCATGTATTGCCCGGAAGAGTCGAAGTCAATCTTGTGGGCGTCGCTGGAAAGCGTATAAGTCCAGTCTATCTTCATTTTTTCTATATCAATCAGGCTGACTCCGTTGCTCCTGCCTACGCCAAGCCAATGTCCATTGGGATGCATACTTAAATCCCAAATGATTCCGTCGAATTGAAAAGACTTTTCGTGTTTTCCCGTATTTGCATTCCAAAGAGTTACAACGCCATTTCCAGAACCCGTAGCCAGAATTTTTCCGTCGCGGCTGAACACAGAATCATAGAGCGCGCCGTCCTGCTTCGTGCAGAAAGCCAGAGCGCCGTCCTGCGTGCTCCACACGCAGGCTTTACCGCCGTTATCAGACGTTACGAATTTTGTGCGGTCTGAACTCACCTGAATTTTCGAAATAGCCGCGCCGGTGTTCATCTGCTTAACGGGGATGGCTAACAAACCGATGTTGTGCCGCAGGATGTCTTCCGCATACGGCAGACCCGGCAGCTGCTGATACGCATCCACTGCCAGCAGGGTGCTGACGTCTAGTTCTCCCGCCTTACTTTGATATATGCTCGCTTCGGAAGCGCTGCGCTGCGCTTTGGCGATACGCGCGTTTTCGTCCGCCTGTTTTTTATTTTCCTCGGCGATGGCTTGCTGCGTGGCGCGGGCGCGTTCATTCGATACCGCAGTCGCCTGACTGCTAACCGCCCTGCCCTCGTTTTCAATCGCGACAGCGCGCTGCGCGAACGCGTATATACCCAGAAAGATACTCACGACCAGAGCCGCGCCAATTCCAATCGTCAAATTGCGCTGACGTTGTACCGCCGTCTTGCGGCTGGCGCTGATATATTCCGCTTGCAGCGGCGTGACATTCCGCCCGGACTGCGCGGTAGATTCCGCCACCCAGCGTTCGCCTTCTTCGAGGTCTGAACCTTGCAGCAGGAAGCTTTTATTGCGTTGCTTTTGAAACCACTCCATAGCGCGCTGCAAAAGACGCGTATGATGTCGAATCCAACCCAAATCAACTTCGATGATCTCGATCAATTTCGGGACGGTGGCTTTGAAGTCGTCCTTTTTAGGACGCATATAGACCCAATTGGTCGAAGCCAGCTTGGGCGGAAGTTTTTGTCCCTTTATGGGTTCGGCATATAAAACGGGGA
>JAQTWR010000125.1 GCA_028689195.1 Anaerolineales bacterium
AGCGTCGCCGTCGAGATAATAATCCAATACGGCAACGTGAGAATCAATGGAGACTTCAAAACGGTTTTGCGCCGCGTTATGGACGACGCTGTATGAATGTCGCATTATTTTTGTCTCTGGCGCGCGCTAACCGCGATGTATTCCATGATAATTTTCAATCCGGCAAAGACCGTAGATTCGGACGGGTCGAGCGGGGGCGCGATTTCAACAACATCCAAGCCTACGAGCGGAAGTCCCTGCATAGATTTGAGGATGGTCAACACATCGCGCGAGGTCAAGCCGCCGAATTCAGGGACGCCCGTGCCGGGCGCGACGGCTGGGTCGAGACAGTCAATATCAAAGGAGATATGCACCGCATCGCATTCTTTCAATATATTGACCACGCTCTCCGCGATTTTTTTCGCGCCGCGCTCGGCAACATCCGCCGCAGTGTAGACGTGGACGCCGCCATTTTCGATGATGTCCATTTCCTGCTCTTCCCACGAGCGCAAGCCAACCATGCAAATATCATGCGGTTCGATTCCAAATTCGATTCCGCGCCGCAGTACCGCCGCATGAGATAAGCGCGAGCCGTCGAATTCGTCGCACAAATCGGGATGCGCGTCCATCCACAATACGCCTAGACGCTTGTCTTTATATCGCTCGCGCTGCCCTTCAAAGATGGGAATTGTGACGGAATGGTCGCCGCCAAGCAAAATAGGGATATTGGGCAGCGTCGCTACGCGCTGACGAATCAGATTGAAATCGGTTTCAGGGTTTACGATATTAATATCGCCAAGATCGCAGACGGTCATGTTGTTCAAGCGCGTTCTATCTTCGCTAAAGGGAGTGAGATGCCGCGACCAAAGCCGCAAACGTTCCGGCGCGAGGGCGGCGCCTTTGCGCGCGCTGGCAAGTCCGTCGTAGGGAATGCCGATAATGCTAAAGTCCGTTTCTTTGGGAGTGAGGTTTGGGCGGTGCAGGTCGCCCCATAAGTTATGAGTTCCTTCAATAGTCATCGAGAATTCTCCTTTTGGATATTTTACACCCGCGTATGTTTTTGGGCGCAGATTTACTATCCGAAATATCCTATCTTTTGTCCATATTTAGGGTCTGTTGTTTAGACAATAAATGCTAGATACGCGCAAAACTGTGGATAAGTCGCTCAAAACTGTGGAAAACAGACCTTGTCTGTGGACAATATACAGATTTATCCAATACTGAAGAGAAGGGCATACCCCCATATATGGGGGGCGCTTTTGCTAAAATCCGATATATAGAAAAGTATCTAGAACTTCGAAAAATTGTCGTTTTTCTGGGGATAAGTTATCTAGAGCCTATCCACAGTGGAAAATTTTCGGAAAACAGGATTCACCCGAAGGGAGCGGGTTTCGCGCGACGCGTTCCCCTATATATGGGGATGAGTCGCGTTTATCCCCATTATCCACACCCCCTACTACTATTACGATTCCATATAAATATATAAAATATACTTG
This sequence comes from Anaerolineales bacterium, assembly GCA_028689195.1. GTDB lineage: Bacteria > Chloroflexota > Anaerolineae > Anaerolineales > Villigracilaceae > Villigracilis. The sequence continues at coordinate 1,476 of JAQTWR010000125.1, forward strand.
AATCTCTTAAGGGTATCCTGTACAATGCGATAAGTAAGTTCGTCCCCATCTTAGCCAACCTTGGGAGGTTGCCATGGATATGATCAAAGTTTCAGCCAACTCCCGTACCTCTGCAGTCGCCGGGGCAATCGCGGGAATCGTTCGCGAACATCATCGGGCGGAAGTGCAAGCCATAGGCGCGGGCGCGGTAAACCAAGCCTTGAAGGCTTTGGCGCTTGCAACGGGCTATCTTAAACTCGACGGGATTACCATCGTTTGCATTCCCGAATTTGTGGATGTGGAAATTGAGGATAAGGTTCGCACCGCCATCAAAATAGTGGTAGAACCGCGATAAGAAATAAAAATGCGTCGTGCCACCCCTTTAGATTTTTTTGACGGGTATGGCGCGACGCATTCATCTATGTTAGACAAACGATAACAGGGTGGCGTATAATCATGGGAGTGGACGCCTGCGCGCTTTTACCTGCGCCAAGCGGATTCTACGCCCGATATTTCTCTATGCCAAATTGGAAGAAACTTCCGCGCGTTATTCTTTTTACCCTGCTGATTCTCGGACTCTGCGCGGGGCTTGTCGTTCCGCGTTTGGATGTGGCGGAGGCGGCGCCGAGGCAATTTGCGGCCTTGGATGTAATTATTAATGAGGTTGCATGGGGCGGCACAGCGGCTTCTTCAACGGATGAATGGATAGAGTTATATAACCCGACAGGTTCTACTATAGACTTATCGGGCTGGACTTTGGTTTCGAGCGACGCCAGTCCCAACATTACTTTAACGGGAACCATCCCTGCCGGCGGATATTATCTACTTGAAAGCGGGGATGATTTTACAATTTCTGACATTAAGGCAAATAAGATATATTCGGGGGGGCTTGTAAACGCAGGCGAGATTCTGACTTTAAGAGACAACTCTGCGAATACTATAGATACCGCAAACATCAGCGGCGGCGCCTGGGACGCTGGGAGCGGCTCTCCAAATTACTATAGTATGGAAAGAAACGGTGTTGTTGCAGATAGCGCAACCGCATGGATTTCAAACAATGGCATTACTCGCAATGGCTTGGATGCCGGCATTCCTTCTGGCTGCACCACAGCTTGCACTACCAGTCCACAGCCTATTAACGGAACCCCGCATAATTCGCAAGCCGACCTTTCCGTATCAATATCCCCTGCGGCTGTTTCTCCAAATATAAATACGAATATCATCTTTACGGTCACGGTGACGAATGGCGGACCCAACGACGCTACAAACGTTATTGTAAAAGATTTGCTGCCCGCCTCTTTATCCTACGTCACCAATGATATTGGCGCCGCCTATGATAGCGGTACGGGCATGTGGAATGTAGGCTCGCTGCTGGCTACTGGCCCGGGGTCGAGCGCGACGATTAACATCACCGCAAAAGTAGTCTCTGGCGCGACGAGCACAAACGCGGCGGAGGTCTGGAGCGTAGATCAACCCGACCCCGATTCAATTCCGGGAAATGGCATAGTCGAAGACGATTACGCGTCCGCTCAGATTATCCCTATCGCCCCCGGCAACGCTGACTTAAGTCTGACGATGACCTATGACAGGCAGATTTTAGCCGTTGGCGATAACGTAGTGTTTACGCTCGCGCTTGACAATGCGGGACCAGACGACGCGGCCAATGTCTCGGTGAAAGACCTTCTCCCTGTAGAGTTGACCTATGTATCTAATGATGGCGGCGCGGCATATAACAGCGTCACGGGAATTTGGACGGTGGGAACAGTTCCTTCCGGCGCAAATGCCGTTTTGAACATCACCGCAAAAATGGCGGGGACGGGCAAAAAGGCAATCAATCGCGCCGAGGTGTGGACGAGCGATCAATCAGACCCCGATTCCGCGCCCGGAAATAATTCCACGACCGAAGATGACGACGACGTCAAAACCGTCGGACCTGCGTTAAATATTACGAACATAGTCAACATCGCCGCCCCAAGCGTAGGGGATAATATTCTTTTTACCATCACGGTCGGCAACCCATCAGCAACGCTCGACGCGACCAACGCGAAAGTGGACGCGTTATTACCCTCGGGTTTGGACTATGTCTCCAGTTCTTCCCCGTCATACGACGGCGCTTCAGGCGTATGGACAATAGGCGCTTTGCCCGCCGGTTCCAGCGCAACCCTGAACGTTACCGCCCAAGTCGTATCCAGCGGAAAGAAGGACTACTTAGCCAGAGTATCATCCAATGAATTTGTCGCCAAGGCAGCCACAGAATCCGTTACCCCAATTGCGGGTACAAATTCCGATCTGAGTCTAAGTCAAACTTTGACCAAGTCTACAAGCACGGCGGATGTTGTGGCGTTAACCCTCAAGGTTCATAATAACGGACCCGACGCGGCAAGCGGCGTTCAAGTAAATGACCTGCTGCCTTCAGGCTTGACCTATATTTCATCTACCCCCAGCGGAAAATATAACAGCGAAAGCGGAATATGGACGCTGGGTTCGTTGGCAAAAGCCGCAGACGCGACCTTGACAATCAACGTAAGGGTTAGGGCAAGCGGTTCGTCCACCAATAATTTTGCCGAGATATGGACTTCCGATCAATTTGATGCCGATTCCACGCCGGGCAACGGCGCTAACGGCGAGGATGACGAGACCAGTCTTGAAGTTCCTATTGCCGATTTGAGCATTTCTCAAACGGTGGACATCACGGGAACGACCGCTTCGGGAACCGCGTTTTTTACGATAGGGATAAAAAATAACGGTCCCGACAATGCCGCCGGCGTAAACGTAAAAACCTCCCTAACGTCTTCTGCCGCGTCTTTGGTATACGCTTTTGTTTCATACGGAAGCACAAAAGGAACCTACGATAAAAATACGGGCATTTGGACGATAGGCGCGTTAGCGGACGGCGAAAGCGCCGAACTGACCATCACCACCACAACTATGGGCGCGCTCGTCTCGAATTGGGTTGAAGTGTCCAGTTCCAGCGTGGTTGATCCTGATTCCGTTCCAAACAACAATTCGCGCACAGAAGACGACGACGACGGCAAACCGTCGGCGGATTTGCGCTTAACGATGACCGTAGATAATACGAGACCCGATATAGGCGATCTCATACGGTTCACGCTTCAAGCGGCAAACGACGGACCAGAATCCGCAACCAATGTTCAAATAAAAGACAAGCTGCCCGCCGATTTGGTTTATGTATCGAGCAGCAGCGCGGCTTACAACAACTCCAGCGGAATCTGGAGCATAGACCAGATAAACAAGGGCGCGACCAAAACGCTGACGATTACGGCTAGGGTGCAAAATAACGGAGCGAAGATAAACAAAGCGGAGATTTGGTTTTCTAATTTATCCGACCCTGATTCCACGCCCGGAAATAACTCCACGACTGAAGACGACGATGCCAGCGTTACCGTTCAACCCATATCCCAATTCAGGTCGGTACTGATCAACGAAGTCGCGTGGATGGGAACTGCCGCTTCCAGCAGCGACGAATGGATAGAACTATACAATCCAAGCGCGACAAAATCCATCAATATTTCTGGCTGGAAGTTAAGATCGTCTGACGGGAGCTTGACCATCACCTTAAGTGGAAGTATTCCCGCGGATGGTTATTTAGTTTTCTCTCACAGTTCCACAGTATTTAATGACTTTACCATACCCGCATCCCAGGTTTTCAGCGGGTATCTTAGCAACTACGGCGTAGGGCTAACTTTATACGACGGGACGAATACAATCATAGACACCGCCAATAACGACCTCGGCTATTGGCCCGCAGGGCTTAGTTCCCCCTCGTACGCCAGCATGGAAAGATACCGCAATATGGACGACGGTCCCTATTCATGGGCTACCTTTGCGGGAACGCTCTCCAACCCCGTACATGATCGGGACGGCAACAAAGTGAATGGCACGCCCGGCAGAGCCAACTGGGCGTTGGCTGTCACCATCACGCCGACTGGAATGAAAACCTCGACCCCTGCGCGCACCCCAACGCCTTCTTTGGAGGGCAGATTCATCATCAACGAATTTCTACCGCGCCCGGGCTACGACTGGAATCAAGACGGCAGGGTGGACGTCTTTGACGAGTTTATCGAAATCAAGAATATCGGCAATTTGGATATCAACATGAATGGCTGGAAAATTGACGACGAAAAAGACAGCGGATCAGCCCCCTTCGCATTGCCTAACAAGGTTTTGAAACCGGGCGAGCGCGCCATATTCTTTGGGTTGGATACCAACATCCTGCTCAGCGACGGCGGCGACACCGTGCGCTTAATCAACTCCAGCGGCAAGGTCTACGACTCTTACACCTACGCCATCGCAAAAACGGAAGACAAATCGGTGTGCCGTTTGCCCGACGGCAGCGGTTCATGGTATGAAGACTGTTTGCCCACGCCCAACCTCGTCAACACCCGCGCGGGATACGTCCCCGTCATGGCTAACGAAAACTACCAGTCCCCGGTCTGCTCGCTGCCCGATACCCTGCCCGCCGATTTTCTCTTCGCAGAATGTCGCGGCTATGGCGCGCATATTTGGCGAAACTTGTGGGATGGCGGCAGCCTTTTCCATATTCACGAAGACAAAAACAAGTGGGAATCATTCATCGAATGATGAGCGGATAGTTTTATTATTTCCATGTCCGCGCCTTTCATGTATACTTCGCGCATGGAAACTTTTTTCACCTTTCTCGAAAAACGAGTGGACGATTCTTCCTCGCTTCTCTGCGTGGGACTCGACCCGCATATTCCCGACCTTCAAGAGCCGACCGCCGCGTCAGCCCTCGCCTTTTGTTTGAATCTGGTTAAGCGCGCGGCTCCCTACGCCGCAGCATTCAAACCCAACGCCGCGTTTTTTGAAGTTTTCGGCGCCGAAGGTTGGATGGCGCTCAAGCGCGTGATTGAAGCCATCCATGAAGAGTCCGCGCGCATGGGGTCGAAGATTCCAATCATTTTAGACGCGAAGCGCGGAGATATCGCGTCCACTGCCGAGGCGTATTCCATATCCGCGTATGAAACGCTTGGCGTAGATTGCGTCACAATAAATCCATATCTCGGAAAAGATTCGATTGATCCCTTCGTGAAGAATCCCGAAAAGGGAATTTTTCTTTTGTGCAAAACATCCAACGCGGGCTCCGCCGACCTTCAAGATTTAATGGTGACCCCAAACGACTCAACCGCCATGCCTTTGTATATGTACGTCGCGCAACTCGCGCAGCGCTGGAATGTGAATAACAATATCGGCGTTGTCGTTGGCGCGACGCACCCGCAAATTATGGAAACCATCCGCGCCGCCGCCCCCGATTTATGGTTTCTTGCGCCCGGCGTCGGCGCGCAAGGCGGAGAGTTGAAACTCGCGCTCGAAGCGGGCTTGCGAAAAGACGGCAAGGGAATTTTGCTGCCCGTCTCGCGCGGAATCTCCCGCGCCGCAGACCCCGCCAAAGCCGCCGCAGAATTGCGCGATGCGATGCTGGAAATTCGAGAATCGAGAATCGGAAATCGTTGAAATTTAGATAAGGAGACTCCAACATGACAAACCAATTACCAATTACCAATTACCAATTATCCTCGCTCGCCGACGAGCTCCTCGCGGCAGGCTGTATTAAGTTCGGCGAGTTTACGTTGAAGTCGGGACTCAAATCGCCCATTTACATTGATTTGCGCCGCATCATTTCATATCCCAAACTGCTTGAACGGATTGGCGCGGCGTATTTGCCTTTGCTCGCAGATTTGAAATTCGAGCGCATCGCGGGACTGCCTTACGCCGCAATTCCCATTGCGACCGCCGTCTCTTTGCAGGGAAACTATCCCATGATCTATCCGCGCAAGGAAGTGAAAACCTACGGCACAAAAGCCGAGATCGAAGGCGAATACTATGCGGGCGAAACGGTTGTGGTCATTGACGATCTCGCCACCACCGGCGGAAGCAAATTCGAAGCCATCGAAAAATTGACAGGCGCAGGCTTGGTCGTGAAAGACGTCGTCGTGCTGATTGACCGTCAGTCCGGCGCGAAGGAGTCG
>JAQTWR010000126.1 GCA_028689195.1 Anaerolineales bacterium
CACAGAGTCGCAACCCTCGATGTTTATAAATCCGTTTGTGAATTTGGAGAAGGTTCCGCCTTTGTAGGTGTCTTTTACCGTAACCGCCACCGACTTGAAAACGGCTTTCCCGGAATTGTATAAAAGAAGTTCCAGCCACCAATTTCCGCAGCCGTCTGTATTGGAGTAGCTCGCCCTGAAATCGGGAACGGGCAGCGGCGTGACTGTAGCGGTCGCCGTAGGCGGAGGAGTCATTACGGGCACAAGCGAAGTCGCGCCCTCGACCGTCGCGTATTTTCCTGAAAGCCAGCAATATTCCGCCCCGGGGTCGGGATTGCGGATGTACCAATACTGCCCCGTAGAATCAACCCCGTAAATCGGCGCGGATTTTCCGACCAGCAAAGCGCCCTCTATTTCATATACTTTGCCCGGACCCGAACGACAATTTGTGTTCACAGAAACGCTGATTTCAGGGAGCGGAACGGTGGGCGTATCGGTTGCCGTTGGCGTAAAGGCAAGGGTCGGCGTGACGGTTTCGGTGAAAACTGCCGCGAGCGTCTGCGGCTCGGATGTAAGCGTGGGCGTGAATGTGATCGTCGGCGTGGGCGTCCACGTCGGCGAAACGTAATTTTGAGTCAACCCCGCGTTCACGGTTTGCGCTACGGCGGTGTTGAAAACGTCTTCGTTCATCGGTAACGCGGGAATGACGCAAGATACGGCAAGCAGCGCCAGCGCGGCAACCATTAAATAAATTCGAGCATGAGACATATTTTTCTCTCTATATTCTCCAGACCAACCAGCCTTTGCTTATCCATTTTTTATGCAGGTCAATTTTATACCCTTTTTCTGCGAGACGCTCAACCGATGCGCCGAACCATTGTTTCAGCCCGAACGGTTTTACGCGGATGGTTTCCGCCGCGGATTTTTTCCACGCTTCAAAAAAATCGTAAATCGGTTCGCCCGCCACAACGCGATGAATATAATTCTTCGGGAGAATGGTTTGGAAATCTTCAATATTAAACCCCAAACGGAAATTGGTGCTGAGCGCGAGCGCTTCGAACTTCCACATTTCTGATTCTTTTCTTGCGATATTCGCCGCCCACAATTGACCGAACGGCGTGGACGTCCCCTCGATCATTAATCCGCCTTCGAGGACGTATGGCGCAAGCGTTTCGTACGCGGGGGCGAAATCCTTTTCTTCATATTGACGCAGCACATTGAACGCGCGAATTAACCTGACTTTTTCATTAGCTTTCAGCGGCAGGTTGAATCCGCCCAGACGAAAATGCGTGAGCGCGTCCGCGTAGGGCAGCGCGGCTTCGACCCGCTCCTTGTCAATTTCCACGCCGAGAATGGGCAGGTTCGGGTTGACGCGCCGAAATCGCGCCGCGCTTTCGAGCGTCGTGCGCGCGTCGAATCCGTAGCCAAGATCGACAAACAGCGAATCGGCGAACAAACCGTCGGCGCGCGAAAGCAGGGTCGGCTCATAGCGCAGGATGAAATTATCCACGCGGCGGAGTCTATTGGCGGCGGTCTTTCCGCGCGTGACAAGTCCGATTGGCTTTTTTGCAAAAGATGATGTAGCGCGCATCATCGAATTATAGCGTGCATCTTCATGCGTCGCGAAACGAAGGAGTGTCTAAAAGGATGGGCTTTTTTTAACGCGAAGGCGCAAAGACGCCAAGCCTCAAAGGTTTCTTTGCGTCTTCGAGTCTTCGTGACTTTGTGTTTAGCCCACAAAGTTAGACACTCTCCGAAACGAAGGCGCGATGTGTTTAATAAAAAAAGGACGACCTTTTCAAGTCGTCCTTTTGAGTTACTACAGGTTCATGTCTGGGAGATTTGACCACTGCGTGGCGTTGTGCGCCGCCTCTGCATCTGCGAAGCGCCCGTGGATAAACCCTGTGCCGGCGGGGATGAGCTTGCCGATGATGACGTTCTCCTTCAAGCCGTAGAGCGGGTCGGTCGTAGAGCCGATTGCCGCGCTTGCCAACACCTTGATCGTGTGTTGGAAGGAAGACGCCGAGAGGAACGAGTCGGTGCTGAGCGAAGCCTTCGTCACGCCGAGCAAAACTTCCTGCGTGCGCGCGGGCTGCTTGCCGTCTGCGATCAACGCCTCGTTTGTCTTGCGGATCTCAAGGCGGTCCACCGCGTCGCCGGGCAGGTACTTGGTATCGCCGGGGCGCGTGACCTGCACCTTGCTCAACATCTTGCGGATGATGACTTCAAAGTGCTTGTCGTGGATGTTCTGACCCTGCGAGCGATAAACCTTCTGCACTTCGGTCATCAAATACATTTGGCAGGCGTCGCGTCCCTGAATTTTCAAAACGCGATGCGGGTTGAGCGAACCCTCTGTCAGCGGCTGCCCCGCCTCGACGTGCGCGTTATTTTTGACCAACACGCGCGAGGTGGTGGGAATATCTATAATCACCTCTTCGCGCTGTTCGTAAGAGACGATGACCTTGTTTTCTTTCTGTTCCACCGCGACCCTGCCCGCGTGCTGCGCCACGATGGTGGCTTTATCTTTCGTGGCGAGGACTTCGCCAATTTGCGCTTCGGCTTCGTCCTTGACGACGATATTCCAATCTTCGGGTATCGCGTACTCGTCGTGGATCATTTCCGCGTTTTGGATTCTTACTTCGCGCATGTCCGCGTATTTTTCAGATTGCTGGATGAAGATTGTTCCGCCAATCTCCGCGACTACGGCTTCGCCTTTCGGCATTTTGCGCGCTTCGAAGATTTCTTCCACGCGCGGAAGACCCGTCGTGATGTCGGATGCGCCGCTGGAAGCGACGCCGCCCGTGTGGAAGGTGCGGAGCGTCAACTGCGTGCCGGGCTCGCCGATGGATTGCGCCGCAACGATGCCGACCGCCGCGCCGAGTTCAACCATTTCGCCGCGCGCGAGGTCAATGCCGTAGCACTTGGAGCAAATTCCGTGACTGAGTTGGCAGGTCATCGGCGAACGGAATTTGACTTCCGTCACGCCCGCGTTCGCAATCTTGCGCGCCAAGTCGTGCGTCATCACGTCGTTATATTCAGCCAGCACTTCGCCCGTATTCGGGTCGAGGATGCGCTCGGCGGCAAGACGGCTGTACATGCGGTTCATCATAGATTGACCCGCGACGTCGTCCGATTTGCGAATCCAGATGCCCTCGTGCGTGCCGCAGTCATGTTCGTTGATGATGATGTCTTGCGCGATGTCTACAAGACGACGGGTTAAGTAACCCGCGTCGGCGGTGCGGAGAGCCGTATCCGCGAGACCTTTACGCGCGCCGTGCGTCGAGATGAAGTATTCCTGCGCGGTGAGTCCTTCGCGGAAGTTGGAACGAATCGGCATGGGGATGATGCGTCCCGAAGGATCAGCCATCAAACCGCGCATACCCGCCAACTGAGAAATGGTCGAGAATCCGCCTTTGGTCGCGCCAGAGGTCGCCATGGTAGAAAGGTTGCCGTCGGGGTCCATGTGCTTCTTGACGGCGATACCCACTTTGTCGGTGGTGTCTTGCCAAATGCCGATTTCGCGTTCGTTCTTTTCCTGCTCGGTGAGCAGACCGCGGCGGAAGTCACGCTGCACTACTTCCACTTGTTTGAGCGCGTCTTCGATGATGGCTTTGCGTTCGGGCGGGATGGTAATATCCGCCACAGCCAGCGTAGAGCCGGATTTCATGGCGTATTCAAAGCCGATGGTTTTCACGCGGTCGGCGACGTCGGTGGTAACTTCCTGCCCGCAGAGTTCGTAAACTTCGGCGATGAGGTCTTTCACGCCGCCTTTGTCGAGTTTACTGTTTACGAATTGAACCTCGTCAGGCAAGACGCGGTTGAAGATGGCGCGTCCTACGGTCGTATTGAGGAGGCGTTTCTGCGCTTCGGGTAAACGGTCGCCGTTGTCGTCGTACCAGGTCTTTGCCAGCATTTTGATTTCGGTGTGAATTTCCACTTGATCAAGAGCGTACGCGAGTTCGACTTCGTCAATATCGGCAAAAGCGCGCCCGTCGCCTTTATGCTGGGCTTTCTTTTCCATCGTCAGGTAATACACGCCCAGCACCATATCTTTAGACGGCGAAATGATCGGCTCGCCGTCGGCGGGTTTTAGCAGGTTCTTAGAAGCGAGCATTAATTCGCGCGCTTCGGCGACAGCCTTCTTGGAAAGCGGAACGTGGACAGCCATTTGGTCGCCGTCAAAGTCCGCGTTGAACGCGGTGGTGACCAGCGGATGCAGATGAATCGCGGAGCCTTCCACGAGAATTGGCTCGAACGCCTGAATACCCAGGCGATGCAAAGTGGGCGCACGGTTGAGCATCACAGGGCGGTCGCCGATGACGCTTTCGAGCGCTTCCCACACTTCGGGGCGGTTGCGCTCAATCAAACGACGCGCGCCTTTGACGTTGGCGGCGTAGTTGTTTTGTACAAGGCGCGCAATCACAAACGGGCGGTATAGTTCAAGCGCCATGCTCTTGGGCAAACCGCATTGATTTAATTTCAATTTAGGACCGACCACGATCACCGAACGACCGGAGTAGTCCACGCGCTTGCCGAGCAAGTTGCGGCGGAAGCGACCCTTCTTGCCTTTGAGCATATCGCTCAAAGATTTCAGTTCGCGTCGTCCGCGGCGCGAAAGGGCTTTGCCGCGCTGCGAGTTATCAATCAAACTATCCACCGCTTCTTGCAACATGCGTTTCTCGTTGCGGATGATAACGTCCGGCGCGCCGAGTTCGAGCAGTCGCTTCAAGCGGTTGTTGCGGTTGATGACGCGGCGATATAAGTCGTTAAGGTCAGATGTGGCGAAACGTCCGCCGTCCAATTGCACCATCGGGCGCAAGTCGGGGGGGATGACGGGAAGGACGGAGAGAATCATCCATTGCGGACTGTTGCCCGAACGACGGAAAGCCTCCACCACTTTTAAGCGCGTGGTCGCCTTTTTGCGTTTCTGTTTGCTTTTGGTAGTGCGGACTTCGTGCCAGAGTTCTTCGGAAAGTTTGTCAAGATCGAGCCGTCCAAGAATATCGTAGAACGCCTCGGCGCCCATATCCGCGCGGAAGACTTGACCCCAGCGCTGCTTGAGCTCGCGATAGCGAATCTCGCTCAGGAAGGTGAAGGGGCGCAGTTCCAGCAATTCGTCGCGCAGCCGCGAAGAATTGTTGGAGGTCGTGGTGGTTTGACTTTCCAACTCGTTGCGCAAGGCTTCCATCTCTTGATCTGCCTGCGCTTTGATCGTCGCAATCTGCGTCTTGAGTTCTTCGACCTCGCGCTGTTTTTTATCCTTCAATTCGTTTTCAAGCGATTCGATTTTCTTTTGAACGCTTTTTTGAATGTGAGTGATGTGCTTGCTGCTGATTTTATCGCCAGCCTCTACGATGGTCTCGTTTGCGAGTTCAAAGAGGATGGTCTTTTTCGCGGCTTCGCCCATTTGCTCTTGAAGTTGTTTTTCAAGACGCTGACCTTCTTTGATCACGGGTTCCATCTTTTCGGCGATGCCTTCGTCATAGCCCTGTTCGAGCGCGGCTAGTTTTTGCTTAATTTCGGCAGTGTTGCGATCGCGCGCGGTCTTGATCTCGGCGATGCGGGCATTAACGCCAGCCGCCTGTTCGCGTTCGGAAACGGAGATTTCATCTTCGAGACGCTGCAAGGCTTTTTTGCGCGCTTCTTCATCTACATACGACACGATATATTGCGCGAAATAAAGCACGCGGTCGAGATTGCGGCGCGAGATATCCAGCAGCATTCCCAGTTGAGAGGGGATGCGGCGCGTATACCAAATATGCGCGACAGGCGTGGACAGCGCAATGTGCCCCATGCGTTCGCGGCGCACAGCAGAGCGCGTTACTTCCACTCCGCATTTATCGCAGGTGATGCCTTTGTAGCGCGGATTTTTGTATTTGCCGCAGTAGCATTGCCAATCACGGGTGGGTCCAAAAATGGCTTCGCAAAACAAGCCGTCTTTTTCAGGACGCAAGCGGCGATAGTTGATCGTTTCGGGTTTTAGCACCTCGCCGTAAGACCATGACAAAATGGTTTGCGGTGAGGCAAGGCTGATACGGAGCGCGGTCAGTCCCTTTGTTTCCACTGGTACTCTCCTCGAAAATAAAGTGCGTTCGTGTTTCTCTGGGTAGCGTATAGTCAGTTTACGCCAGAGACAAACAAAGGCAAGCGCATGAGAGCATTTTCTCAAGCGCTTGCTGTGTGCATAACTTGGTTTTCATCCAACACGTTGATTATATGCCCCGCGCGGACGTGAGTCAAGGAAAACCGAGATTGAATATTCGCCGTTGCCGCAAAAGCCGCGCGAACAAAGTTTTTTCAAGAGAGTAAAACAGGTAAAAATAGAGCCAACAGGGATATGATCCTCGTTGGCTCTATTTTTGCTATTTATAGAGTTTATCTATATTTATGTGCGGCAGGTTATGGAATGTACATTCCTCCATCGCCTAATCCGTATTGTTCTATAACCTGCGGATATTGTTCGGAGCCATTGATCGTTGCGGCGGTTGTGGAAAGACCAGCCCAATTAACCAGCAACTGGTTGCCGGTTGAGGTGGAGTCTCTGTACATGCCGATGCCTACCTGTCCGCTGGCGTTTGCCGAGACAGATCCCGACCAGACGAGAACGTTGTTAATATAGAACTTCATGGCGCTGCCGTTAGCCGTGACTTTCAAAGTGTTCCAGCCGTTTTGAACAATGGAAGAAGTAGCCGTCCAACTTTTTATGGCGGAATATGTGCTTCCATAGTCCTTCCAAATTGAGTAGTAGCCGTTGCTCGTATATTGGAATCTGATGCCTCGGTACCAAGTTTTATAAGTGGCTTCAAGAGGCGTTGGGACGCCGCGGATAATCAGGTAGTTTGAACATCCTGTGCAGCCTGTCCGCCTCATTCGCGCTTGATAGGTAAGCGTTGAATAGGCGTTGGCGTGTTTTGTGGAAGCAAAACGGCTTGCGACGCCGGGCGTTCTATAGTAATTGGAGCTCACAAGTCCCCAACTCCCGTAAACAGGAACCCAGCCCGCAGAATCGCTTGTAAACTGCGAGTTGAAGCCGCTAACTACCGCGACCCTGAAGTATTTAAAAGCGCTCCATGCTCCGCCGTTGACCGAAGCTCTCCATCTATAGAGTTTATTATTCACTAATAGCACATTAGGCGTATACGAACAACGATTGGTGGTGGCGCTGCAATATGAACTGCTGACCACTGTATTAACCTTCCACGTTGCTGCTGCAATATCGTAAACCTGCAGTCTATACAGAGATGCAGAACCCATTTTAGACCAAACATAGGTCGGTTTTGTTGTGGAAGAGGTTCCGCTGGGCGTATAAAGCGTTGGCGTTGAGGACCCGGTAGTGATTGTTACTACAAACCCTGACGACGTGGACGAATCTACCTTCACTGAAATTCCATTTACTGAGTCAGTGAAGGTTTCGCCAACTATCCACATTGCGCCGGCGTCCGCCGTATTGCCGTTATTGTCTA
>JAQTWR010000127.1 GCA_028689195.1 Anaerolineales bacterium
CCATATCCATGACGATTTGCAAACCGGCGGTCATCAAACCAAAGACGGTCAACGACTCGGCGATGCGCGTGATCGGGCGGCGACAATTCACTTTGAGCAGCAGCAAAGCCGCCGAGATGACCGTGCCAGCCATGCTGACGCCTATCAGAAAAATAAAATTAACCAGATACGCACCCCAGAACACGGGACGATTGAGGTCGGTGACGCCAAGCCCCAGCGCCAACTGACGCATATAGAGCGCGACGCCCGGCGCGATAATAAGGATCAGCGTCGTTACCGTTATCCAGAATTGACGGTCAAACCGATAAAGCGGCGCGATTAATTCTTCGCGGTCGTGTAAGTCGAGAGTTTGCTGCATGAATTATCCCTCCGCCAAATATAGAGTCTTGGGATGCGCGCCTGAATCTTCCAGCAAATGCGTGGCGCGCAAACTCTTCGATAACTGCGAGACGGTGCTGTTGGGGTCGTCGAGGTCGCCGAAGAAACGCGCCTTGCCCGTGCAGGTTTGCACGCAGGCTGGCACATATTCGTCGGGACGGAAATCGCGCCCCTCGGCTGCGGCTTGTTCGCGCGCCTTCACCAGACGATGAACGCAGTAGGTGCATTTTTCCACCACGCCGACGGGGCGCGCCGCGGGACCTTCGAGCGAACCGTTCACGCTCAATTGATCTGGATTGCGATACTCCGCCAGAGTCTCTTCCCATTTTGGCTCGTAATAATTAAAGTAACGCACGCCATACGGGCAAGCCATCGTACAAAAACGGCAGCCGATACAGCGGTCATAATTTTGGCGCACAATGCCTTCTTCATCAATGTAAGTCGCCTGCACGGGACAAACCTTTACGCACGGCGCGTTTTTGCAGTGCATACACGGGCGCGTCAGATAATGCGTTTTCACATTAGGATATTCGCCCTGGTCGGGCGCGATGTGCATAGGCAGCGGAAACACATCGTTCCAGCGCATTTCGCGCCCGTTTTTCGCTTCCTCTGGGCTGACGACGGGCGTGTTATTTTCCATGCGGCAGGCAATGCTGCACGCCTGACACGCCACGCATTTTTCGAGATCAATTACCATACACCAATCAGTCATGTTGTTTTCTCCTCTACGCCTTGCTAACTTTCACGCGCGTATTTGTAAAAGCAGCCAGCCCGGTCAACGGCTCGGAGGCGGGATTCAAGATTTCAAGCCCGTTGCCTCCGCGCCCCTTTGCATACCGCCCCACGGCAGTATGTCCCTGATTGAACGGCATATTCACCACGTCGGGATGAAGCCCCGCGACAAACTTGACCTTGGCGCTGATTGCCCCAAACGGACTTTCGATTTTCACTTGGGTATTTTCCGCCAGCCCCAACTTCCGCGCGGATTCGGGATTCATCTCTAACCACGAGTCCCACGTTTCGCGCACGGTCATGCCGCTGATTTCCTGCATAGACGGCATATTCGCCGCGTCGCTGCGCGGTCCCAAACTCATCAACGTGATGATATTCAACATGAACGGATATTGCGTTTCGTCGCCTTGAAATGCGGTCGGCTCATAATGCGGCAGGTTCGCGCCGTCGCCCGTCATGGAAATGCCCAGCGCCGCGAGTTCGTCTTTCTTCATCGCGCCGACGAAACAATTCAACTCGCGGCTGTACAAATCGAAGTAACCGTCGCGCGGCGCGTTGAGGCGTTCCGCGCCGACCACGTTTCCAATCCAATGTTCGCTGCCGCGCTTGGCAAAGCGATAACCCGGATTGAACCACACGCCCAATTCTTTGAGCAGTTCCCAATCTGCGCCGATGTCTTTCAGGCGGAATTGCAAAACTTCCTCGTAGGATTTCCACGCGAAGGCTTTTGCGACCGTTCCGCCCATTGACTCGGCTACTTTCAAGAAAAAGTCGCCTGTGTTCATGGTTTCGTATAAAGGCTCGACGACGGGCTGGTACAGCGAAATGCCCGGATAGCCAAAGCCTTCAATGTGGTCGTCGCCCCAACGTTCCAGAAAAGTGGGTTCGGGCAAAATCAAATCTGCGAGTTCGGCGCTCTCGTCCATAAAGGAGGAGAACGAAACCACAAAGGGAACTTTCTTGAACGCATCTGCAAAGCGTTTACCGTTGGGCGTTTCAAAAACGGGATTGGCGTCGTACAGGAACAACGCCTCGACGGGCGCGCCTTCCAAAATCGCGTCGGCAACCGATTGATAAGAGTTGCGCCCAAGCGGGAATTTGCCGCCCGCGCCGTCTAATCGCGCGGTTTTCAATCCTTTTGCCGCGATAGAATCAGAAGGGAGTTTTGGATAGTCCGCGCAGGGCATGGTTCGCTGCGTCATTACGCCGCCCACTTTTTCGATACTTCCCACCAGCGCGTTCAGCGCGTGGACAGCCATCGCCGTATACACGCCGCTGAATCCGCCGTTGAGCAGACCGCCCTTGCCGGGCAGCATCGCAATTGCGGGACCGTTTCCGGCAAACTCGCCAGCCAGCCGCGCAATGGTGGTGGATGGGATTCCCGTAATCTGTTCGACTTTGATTGGGTCATAATTTTCGAGAACGAAATTCATGAACCCCTTGCGTTTGCCGTCTGCGGAAAAATCGTCGAAACCGAAGCAATAATTCTTGACGAAGTCCGCATCCACCAAACCAGATTTGATGATGACGTTTGCCATGCCGAGCGCCAGCGCCGCGTCGGTTCCGGGCTTGATCGGAATCCACTCGTCGGCTTTAGAGGCGGTGATGCTCTGGCGCGGATCAATCACTACCACCTTGCCGCGCGTCGCGCGTCCGCGCCGCAGGTAGGTGTACCCCGCAATCGTGCGCTGCGGATTCGATCCCGCTTCCAAAAGATTCGCGCCGAACGAGATGACATAGTTTGCGTTTTCGAGGTCGTAGGCGGGCAAGCCGTAAATTCCCTGCGTTAAATACATACCCAACTTTGCGGCGGCGATATTCAAACTTTCATGCGAGACGATGTTGGGCGAACCAACCGCTTCCATGAAACGAGTCAGGAAGGAGCGCATTTGTCCGCGCGTATCGCCGTGCATGAGTACCGCCTGTTCGGGATGTCCCGCGTCGCGCAAACCGCTCAGTTTTTGGGAAACCGTTTGAATCGCCTCGTCCCATTTGATGGGAGTCAACTGTCCGCTGGCGCGGTCGCGTTTCATTGGGGAGGTTAATCTATCGGGGTTGTAGAGCAGTTCGGGGGCGGCTTGTCCCTTGGGGCAGAGCGCGCCCTGATTGACGGGGTGCATGGGGTTGCCTTCAAGTTTGACGGCTTTGCCATCCGCCACGCGGACTAAAATTCCGCAGCCCGCCGAACACAAATGGCAGGTAGATGCGACGATTTTTTGGTCTGCCGCAGTTTTGATTTCAGTATCAGCCTTCGCCGACAGGACGTTTTTCAACGCGCCCAGCGCAGCCGCAGAGCCGGCAGCCGCGCCGCCAACTTTTAGGAAATCGCGTCGTGAAAGGGGTTTGGTCATTAGTTACCTCCGCAGAATGTCGGGACGGATTGCGGCGCGCATTTGAAGGACGGCGATTCAAGCCGATACGTTGACGGGGGAATTTCAGCCGTGCCGTCGGCGAGCGCGACGGTGTAATCTGTCAGCGCTTTGAGTTGCGCGGCGGTGAACATCCCGTCAAACGCGGGCATACCGCTCTTCAAGCGTCCCTTCAAAATGTTGGAGCGAATCTTGCTTTCGGTTAGCCCTGTGTTGGCAAGGTCGCGTCCAAATAAGCCTTCGCCCAACATTCCATGGCAGGAGCCGCAGGCGAGTTCGTAAAGTTCCGCGCCGTCGGTTACGCCGGGGGCGAGTAAAACGCCGGGGAGGGCGGGGACTGCGTCTGCTTTGCCTTGCGCCGCCCATAACGCGCCGCGCAAGGTTCGAGGTCCGCCGCCGCCCGGGTTGACATGGCAGGTGGCGCAGGCTTCGCCGGTGCGATGGGAGTATTCAGGCAGCGCCTGAACCGAATTGGAAGAAGATAAAATTGCCAGCAAAATAAAAGTCGCAATGCCGGCGATTGCCAATAATTGCAAATAGTGAACGAGCCATGTTTTTTGTTTCATCGGCGCTTTCCTTTTGTGTCGTAGTTCGCCGTTCGCCTTCTGGAAGACGAACGACGAACCGATTAACGAGAACTCCCAGAGGATTTACATCCTCTGGGATTCTTTTATTTACCGGTAAAAATTATTTAATCGGCAGGGTTTGAGCATAGGTCAACAGGTCAATGATGTCCTGCTGTGTCCAACCGAGATTCCAACCAGCGGGCATGGCTTCGCCAGCGGTGCCGACGGTAGCCTTGTTGAAGAATTCCAACGGATTGTCAACGGCAATCGTGCCGAAGAATTCGGGTTCGGCGTCGTCGCCAAAGTTGAGGGTCTTGCCGTCATCGCCGTGGCAGGATTTACAAGAGCCATCGTACAACTGCTTGCCATGAGCGGCGTCTCCGCCAACAACGGTTTTATCCGCATTGATGAAAGCGCTCTTGTCAATCACGTCCTTCTGGATGAAGGCGACCATGCGTCCGAAATCGTCAGCGGTGAAGTAGGACGAGAAGTTGTGGTCGGCGTTCTTGGTGCCGTCTAACCAGGCGGTGATTTCTTCGGGGGTCATGGTGGCGGCGTTCATAATGCCGGGGAAGCCAGTCTGGTGAGAGCCTGAGCCATAAGCGCCATCTGCGCCCTTATAGTCCCAACCGTGACATTCTTTACAGCGCCAGGTGTTTCCGCCGGTGCGGGTGTTGGTGGTTTGAGTCTTCCAAAGCGGCTGTTCGGCTTCGGGGGCTTGTACGTTGAAAGCGGAGAACCAGCTATCGTACATACGTCCGCCTTCAGTGACGGGGGAAGAGACGGGCTGCGCCTTCAGGAAGGCAATTACATCCGCGTAATCCTGATCGCTCCAACCGAGGTCAATACCGGCGGGCATGTCAATCGCGGTGGGTTGACCGCCGCGCAGTTTGCCGAGCAATTCAACCGCATCTTCATTCGCGATCGAAGCGGGATATTCGGGGTTGTTATCGGGGTGGAAGCTGATGGCAACCGTATCGGGACCATGGCAGTCAATACAATTGTCGCCATAGAGGGTTTTTCCGCTGTCAGCATTGCCAACGAGGGCGACGATGGCGGCGGTGTCAACCTGTTCGTTGGCGATGTACAGCGCAACATCGGTCAAAGCCTGATCGTCCATGGCGGCAGAAAAGTCATGGTCGGCATTGGTGGAACCCTTGAGGACAGCCAACACTTCGTTCGCGTCTTTGCCCGCATAAGCCGAAACGCCCACGAAGCCTTTATCGCCTTGATAGTCCCAGCCGTGACACTTGACGCAGCGCCAGGTGGTCGAGGCGCTGGCTTTATCCACGTTCGCGGCGACCCAAAGCGGGTGCATGTCGCCGGGGGTATCCGCGCCGAGTTCTTTAATCCAGTTATCGTACAGCTTCGCGCCGCGAATGGAATCGCCGCTCAAAGCAACGGGGGCGGGCGCTTCGGTAGCGGCGGCGGTAGCGACAGGGGCTTCAGTCGCGGCGGGGGCTTGCGTCGCGGCAGGCGCGGCATTTCCGCCGCAAGCTGCGACGATAAGCATTACGCCCAAAAGCGCAGCAGATAAAAATAAAATACGTTTATTCATGGTACATTCTCCTTGTGAAATTTAAGATTAGCGTCCAGATTCATCTGGGATTAACCTGCGAGTAAGATACCACCCATGCGCGTCCAAGAACTGTCTCGCTTTGTCTCAATTGCGTCCTTATTTAAGTTGACAAGGAACAATGAGACTATAATTTAGTCAATGAAATCAAACTGGCGCAAACGTCTCTCCCTCGACTTAAACGTTTTACAGTGGGCTGTGCCGCTGTCTTTAGCCGTTACAGCCTTCATCTTTGAGTTTGTGGAACATACCCGCGAAGACGGGTTGAATTTTGACCTGGCTTTTACCGGCGAAACCATCATCTTTGGGTTAATGGGACCGATTGTCGTTGGCTTCATCATCGCGTGGATGCGCCAACTTTTTATCGCCGAGAAACAGGCGATTGCCGAAGTCTATGTTCTGAACCGCGAACTTGAAGCCAAAGTATCCGAGCGCACTATCGCGCTCGAACAGCGCAACACCGAACTGGATCAAGCTAATCAACAATTGAAACATTTGGACGAAATGAAATCCGAATTCGTCTCGCTGGTCAGCCACGAACTGCGCGCGCCGCTCACCGCGCTCAATGGCGGATTGGAAGTCGCGCTGCAATCCGCCGATACGCTGCCGCCCGCCGCGCGCCATACGCTCGAAACGATGGTAGGCGAAAGCGCGCGTCTAACCGAATTTGTGCAAACCATTTTGGACGTTTCGCGGTTGGAAGCGGGACGCCTCACGCTAAACATGGGACCCGTGGCGGTAAACCCAATCCTGCGCCGCTCGGTGGAAGTTGTGCTGGGCGCGCGCCGCAGCGTTCAATGGAATCTGCCCGCCAATATTCCCCCCGTTTGGGCGGATGAAGTTCACTACGAGCAAATCATCCGCAACCTGCTACGCAACGCCGATAAATACTCGCCTGAAGAAAGCCCCATCGAGATCAAAGTTGAAATCAGCGCGGAGAATGTCAGCGTGGAAGTGATAGATCACGGGATTGGAATTACTAATGAGATGCAAGACAAAATATTCGAGCGTTTTCAGCGCGGACAAAGCGAAGAAAGCGCCCTGCCCGGCTGGGGATTGGGATTGTACTTCGCAAAAAAATTAGCCAAAACCCAGGGCGGCGCGCTCGAACTGCGCTCCCCCATCTGGGACGAAGCGGACGCGCCCGGCTCGGCTTTTACGATCATCATGCCCATTGACGCAAACACGCCCGATGAGGATGAAAATGACTGACGTCTTGATCATAGACGACGATAAAAACCTAAGCGGCTTGCTCAACGAGTTTCTCAACGGGCATGGGTATGCGGCGCATTCCGCTCCCAATGGACGCGACGGTCTGCGCGCCCTGTTTGAAAGCAAACCCGATTTGATCGTTCTGGATGTGACCATGCCTCAAATGGATGGATGGGAAACGCTTAAGCGCATCCGCGAAGTCAGCGATATTCCCGTCATTATGCTGACCGCGCGCGACGATGAATCCGATATTCTGCGCGGATTCTCGCAAGGCGCGGATGATTATGTCACAAAGCCGTTCTCGTTTGCCCAATTGGGCGCGCGCATCAAAGCGGTTCTGGCGCGCAAAGGCGGGCATCCCAACGGCGAACATTTAGCCGTCGCCGATCTCATTGTGGACGTACCTTCAAAGCGCGTCACGCGCAGCGGAGAAATTCTCAGCCTGACTCCCACCGAATTCAATTTGCTCGTCGCGTTCATGCGCCGTCAGGGCGAGGTTCTTTCCAGCGAGCATCTGGCGCGTCAGGTTTGGGGTCCGCAGTATGTCAGCGAAGTGGGTTTTGTGCGCCGCTACC
>JAQTWR010000128.1 GCA_028689195.1 Anaerolineales bacterium
CTAATCACTAATTACCTAATTTACGGTCCCGCAGTGGAAATCACCAAACGATCAGGATCAACATATTTGCGCGCGGTTTCCAACACATCGGCGCGGGTGACGGCGCGCACCATGCTCTCGTAACGCGGATAATAATCCAAGCCGAGGTCGTAACGCTCGATATTCAAAATGGCATTGGTCACGCCGCCGTTTGATTCCAACGAAAGCGGCAAACGCCCAACGTAATTTGCCTGATTGTCGGCAAGTTCTTCTTTGGTCACGCCGCTCTTAACAAAGCGGCGCAATTCTTTTTGAATTAAATCAATCGCCTTGTCCAAATTTTTTGGGTTAACTCCCGCGCTGATTTCCCAACTGCCGGGACCAATTCCCGAATTCAAACTCGACGACGCGTAATACGCCAGCCCCGATTTCTCGCGCACCACATCGCCGATGCGTCCCATCATGCCGAATTGTCCCAACACGGAATTTCCCAACGAAGCGGAAATAAACTCCGCGTCTTTGCGGCGCGGACCAATCATGCCGATCACCAGATCCGATTGGGTTTTGCCCGCAATGGCGTGATGATGCTTCACGGTTTTTTTGATCGGCTTCAAGGGTGGCAGCGCAGGCGCGGAAATTTGCTCCGCGACTTTCCAACCGCCGAGGACGCGCACAATCGCATCAATCGCTTTCCTGGGTTTGATGGCGCCGACAATGGCAATAACCATTCCTTTCGGACCAAAATGACTGCGGTGAAATTCCGCCATATCGTCGCGCGTAATGGATTGAATGGTTTCCACAAATCCGTCGCTGGGTCTGCCATAAGGATGCTCGTCGAACAACATGCGGTCAAACGCCAGCGCCGCCATATCGGATGTATCTTGCGCGCGCAGAGATAAACCCGTGAGCAGTTGCGCGCGCAGTTTTTCAATTTCATCTTTGGGGAAGGTCGGCGTTTGCAAAGACTCGGATAAAAGTTTAAGCAGCAGCGGCAAGTCTTCAACCAGCGCGCGTCCGCCAAAACTGACGTTATGTACGCCCGAGTCAAATCCCATACTTGCGCCGACGGATTCGAGTTCGTTGTAGATGGAATCAAATCCGCGCGCTTGAGTTCCGCGCATCAGCGAAGACGCAACAAAATCAGCCATGCCGAGTTTTTCATTGCTTTCAAAAATCGCGCCTGCGGGCAAATATCCGCCCATGCTGATGGATGGATTGCTAAAGTTTGCGCGCGCGAGAACGGTAATTCCGTTTGAAAGCGTTGCGCGGTGAATATCTTCCGCGCAAGGCAGGGATTGTTGTTTTACAATTTGCTTTGCCATTTACGCCTCCGCGCCTTTGGGGATGTATGTGCCGACCACGCGCCTGCTCGGCTGTAAATATTCGCGCGCCACGCGCTGAATATCTTTCGGCGTGACCTTTGCGAGATTATCCAAATAATTTACGAACCAATCATACGACGCGAAAATTTCCGCGTAGCCCATCCAGAAGGCTTGATTGGTAATATTCTCGCTGCTGTAAGCAAAAACCGCGCGCGCTTGTTTGACTGCGCGGGTAATCTCGGCTTTGGTCACAAGCTCGTTCTGTATCTTCTTGATTTCATTATCCAACACCGCCAGCGTTTCTTCGGGCGCGCGTTTGGGATGATTGGTAATCACGATGCGATACAGATATGGATCAATGGTCGCTTCCGACCACGCGGAAACGTCCACCGCGTATTCGGTGTCTATCATGGCGCGATAGAAGCGCGAAGTTTTATAGGAAAGTCCGCTTGCGCCGCCGAGTAAACTATCAAGGACTTGCAGCGGAAAATAATCGGGATGCGCGGCGGAGGGAAAACGATAAGCGACTTGAATGAAAGTCGTTTCGCCGGGACCTTCGACAGAGAGCCGCACTTCGCCTTTTTGTTCAGGCTCGGGGCGGATCAATCGCGGCGGCGTCGCGCCTTTTGGAATCGGCTCGAATAATTCTTTGACGCGCTTCAACATGGACTTGGTTTCAAAGTCTCCAGCCAGCGTTAGAATCGCGTTGTTCGGGACATAATAGTTGCGATAGTGATTATATAAATCGTCGCGGGTCATTGTGTGAAGATCCGCTTTATCGCCGATAATTTCGTGATGATAAGGATGCACGCGAAACGCGGCTTGATGCATGGCTTCGCTTAACCTGAAAAGCGGCTCGTTCTCATGTCCTTCGCGCTCCGAGATAATGACCGTGCGTTCCGACGCGACTTCTTTCGCGTCGAATAGACTTTT
Organism: Anaerolineales bacterium; assembly: GCA_028689195.1. Classification (GTDB taxonomy): domain Bacteria; phylum Chloroflexota; class Anaerolineae; order Anaerolineales; family Villigracilaceae; genus Villigracilis. The sequence continues at coordinate 2,235 of JAQTWR010000128.1, forward strand.
CTTCATGCGATCCGCTTCGAGGCGCAGGGCGAGATCAATTTTATCGGCGGGCATGGTTTCAAAATAGCGCGTCGAGTCGTGCGAGGTGGACGCGTTCCACCTGCCGCCTTCGCGCGAGATGGCTTTATCCAAAACGTTCGCGGGGAATTTTTTTGTCCCTTTGAATTGCATGTGTTCCGTCCAATGCGAGACGCCCGTTTTGCCTGTGGGTTCGTCGCGCGAGCCGACGCGATACCACACCCACGAGGAAATAATCGGCGCGGTATGAATTTCTTTCAACATCACTTTCATTCCGTTCTTAAGCGTTACTTGCGTAATATTGTTTGTCATTTGTCTCCAAGTTTTAAGGTCGCCCTCATCCCCAGCCCTTCTCCCGCAGGGGGAAGGGCTGGGGATGAGGGCGATTTTTTATTTACAAACAGACTGACCATTCATACCAACCGCGTCGCTCTTGAATAAACAATAAAGCGGAGCGACCACTTCGCGCAATCCGACAAAGGGTTCATGCAATTGCGTTTGTTCCAAAGGAATATCCACCGCCACGTTCAAAGCGACCTGTACGGTGGTATCTACAGGAACGGTAAGATTCAAGATAATAGGCAAAATTGTTCCCTGCGGCAAAGTCACCGTAGCGGCGGCGCGATTGATATTTAGCCCGCCGGTATTCACGGTCACAAAAGCGTTGGTAATGGTCACGTTTTGACTCAATTCCACTTCGGTGCGCTGGTTCAATTGCAAATCAAATTTGACGGGAATCGTCGTCTCGACGGGGATATTCGTGGTGATGTGCGCGGCGTCCATCTTCTCGAAGTTCGTATATAAGCCGCCCAGCAAATTAGGTCCCAGCGCCGTGACGTCGGTCAGATGCGCTTTGCGTAACGCGTTAAAAACGAACAACAAAATAACGACCAAAATTACGTTTACGCTCAAAGATAAAACGCTGGCGAACGTCCAGAAAACGGGACCGATGTTGAATTTAGACGCTTTTGGATTCGCGGCTTTTATCTCGGGCGCGGATTTTTTCTCCTTCTGCGGCAAAGGAGTTGGCGCGTCATTTTTTTGGGGATGCGGGGGATTGGGAAGGAAAGACGGGGCTCCGCCGCTTTTTTTAGGAAGCCGCGCCATTGGCGAAGAACCGCCGGTTAAGTTTCTCATACGCGAACCAGAATCGTTTTTAAGATCATCAGCCATAAGACCTCCTATTTTGGAAAAACGTCGAGCAAAAATAATATCGTATCAATGTTAACACAAATGCTAAAAAAAATCGGCTCTTTAGGAATGGCGGGAGTGGTTAAAAGAGCAGGCTTTCATTAACCACGAAGCCGCAAAGGCACAGAGACTCAAAGGATTCTTAGCGGCTTGGCGGCTTTGTGCCTTTGTGATTAGCCCACAAGATTAGTCGCTCCTGAAATTGCCGTGATAATTTCTGGCTATCTGTGGCGGCGCGACATTAATGTCGCGCTACGGGTTGTGGTTGGCGCAAGGGAGCCCTGATTTAGAAAATCAATTCGGGTCGCGGATGAGCCAGACGGCTACTCCCCCGCCGATCAGCGCGGCGAAGATAAGAACGCCAACCAACAATCCAGACGAGTTCTTGGATGGAGGAGCGGGCGCAGGCGCGGGCGTCGGGGAAACAGGAATCAAAGTGGGGGATGCCGAGGGAAATACTGCGGGGGTGGCGGCGATTGGCGTCAGCGTGACCATCATGGTGGGCGTCAGAATCGCGGGCGCGGGTTGGGTCGCTCCGCGTTTGACGAGCAATTTTTGTCCCAGTTGCAGCGTCACGCTATCGCCAAGATTATTCAGCGCCTGAATCTCTTTAATCTTCGTGTCGTATGCTATCGCAATCGCCCACAACGATTGACCGTATTCGACGACATGATAAACATCGCCGTCGGGCTGCGCGGCGCTGAGTTCGACGGGAATAATATATTGACTCGCGCCCGCCGCGTTTGACCCCAAAGGAATGCTGGTCAAAATCGCGGAGGCGTCGTCCTGCATCAATCTTGATCCTGTCGCGGCGGCGGCGTCGAGCGCGTAATAATACAAGCCTCCCTTTTGCGATATGCCCGCGCCGATGTGCGTGTAACTGGGCGCAAGCATGGTGTTCATGTGCAGGTCGTCCTGCCAGCCGTCGGGGACGCCGTTCCACACGAGCGGGCTGCCGGTACTTAGAATATTTTCAGAGCGCAAGCCGCCGAGCGAAAGATCGCCTGCGAGCGGAAAACCGAGCGCAAGTAGTTGTTGGGTGTAGGTCGTGCCGGGGCGTTCGTGCGTGACGTTGCCCGTCGCCGCCATGTACGCCGCCTGCGATTGCGCGGATTGCATCAGCGCGGAGTGAACCTCCAACGCGGAAAGTCCACGCGAGAGACGCAGCCCGTTGACCGCGTTAATCAACTGGTCGGGCGTTGTGATGGGTTCGTGGAACGGCTGCGCGGAGGCGCGCTTCGGCGCAAAAATAGGAATCAGCGCCAACGCGAGAACAAAGAGAAGCAAAATTTGTTTTTTGTTCATAGGTTGAATCTATCATAAAATCATATTTCCAAAGTCTCCAGATTTTGGAATTCGGTCGTTACAGCGCCGCCCTCAACGCCTCGAGCAAACAGTCTACGTCTTTCCTAGAGTTATATCCTTGAATTGAGATGCGGATTAGTTTTTTATCTCTCCACGTCGTCAAAGGAATTTCCACGCGATACTCGTCATACAAACGCGATTTAAGCGCGACAATATCCGTATCGTCGGGCAAAGGCGCGGCGGCAAGCTGCGCGAACCAATCGTCAGACGCGGAATGAATCGGCGGCAAGCCTGTGAGTTTGCAAACTCTTGTCTGCGCGTCTTTGACCAATTGATGGCAGGCGGCGCGAACTTTGTCCCAATCATGCTCCCGCTGAAATCGAATCGCGGCAGGCACGGATAAAAACGCGGAAACGTCGCGCGTTCCCCACCATTCGTGATGATCCACAAATTGCGAAGCGCTTGGCGCAAGAGATTCATATCCCCACGAAACGACCAGGGGTTTTAGCAAGCGCTGCATTTCAGGACGCGCATACAAAAAGCCCGCTCCCTTTGGCGCGCACAACCATTTGTGTAAATTTCCACCGTAAAAATCCGCGCCGAGCGAATCAAGATGGAGCGGCAACTGCCCCGCCACATGCGCGCCGTCAATAATCGTGATAATCCCTGCTTCACGCGCGCGTTGAATAATTTCCGCGATGGGAAGAATCAACGCGGTCGGCGAAGTAATGTGGCTGAGAAAAATAATCCGCGTGCGCGGGGTAACTCCCGCCCAAAATGATTCGACAAAGGCTGCGCGAGATTCCAAAGAAGCCAGCTGATTGATATAAGCAAACCCGCGTTCTTTAGAGAGAAATCTCCAAGCGCGATCCATCGCGCCGTATTCGTGGTCGCTGGTCAATACTTCGTCGCCCGCGCCGAGTTCAAGCGAACGCGCGACGATATTCATGGAGATGGTCACGTTTTGGGTATAGATTAAATTATCGGCGCGCGTTCCAAGATATTCGCCCAGCGCGGCGCGCGCGTCTGCCATCAAATCGGTAACGCGCCTTCCCAGAAATTCGACGGGCTGGTTTTCGAGTTCGCGCTGCCAGCGCTGATATTCGTCGAAAACGGGTTTCGGCGTCGCGCCAAACGAACCGTGATTTAGAAAAGTAATCGAAGGGTCGAGCAGGAAGCGTTGTTTGAGGTTGAACATTCGCCAATCGTAAATCCTAAATCTCTAATCGTAAATGGTTATAATCGTTCCATGCGTTTCAAATTATTTAATCACTCGAACGTCCCCGAAAAATACCACTCCAACTTTATTCATCTTTATATGGATATTGCATGGTTTGGCGTACTAAGCGGCACAGCGGTAAACTTTCTCAACGTCTACGCTACGCGCCTCGGCGCAAGCGGTTTTCAAATCGGCTTGCTCGCGGCGATGTCCGCCGTCGTCAATCTTTTCCTCGCCATCCCCGCAGGGCGTTGGATCGAAAAACGTCACACAGGCAAGGCGGTCTTTTGGGCGTCAGTCCTATTCCGCGCGGGGTACGTGCTATGGATTCCGCTGCCGTGGTTATTCGGCGCGCAAGGTCAAATATGGGCGCTGGTCGTCCTCGCCTTCTTCATGGCAATTCCGCTCACGCCGCTTGCCGTCGGCTTCAATGCGCTCTTCGCAGAAGCCGTCCCCGAACGCTACCGCGCTCAAGTTGCAGGCACGCGCAACATCACGTTCGCCATCGCGTTCATGTCCACCTCCTTCGCCGCGGGATACCTCCTAAAGAGTCTGCCCTTCCCCGCCGGCTACCAAGTCATCTTTGCGATTGGAGCCTTCGGCGCCGCGATGAGCAGCTACCACCTCTATCATGTCAAACCGCAGGAGGAAGAGACGCGGCGGGTCGCCCCCCAATCTGATCCTGAATCGCCAATCGAATCCAAACGCGGAATTAAATCCCTGCTGCGCCTCGACATTTTGAAAACGCCGTTTCGCGGCGCCCTGCTGGCGTTATTCTTCTTCCATTTTTCGCACCTTCTCCCGTCGCCGATTTATCAGCTCTACAACGTGCATGTCTTAAAGTTGAACGATAGCAACATCGGCAACGGCACGGCGTTATATTATCTCGCCGTGCTTATCGGCTCGACCCAATTTAGGAATATCGCGCATCGCTACGGCAACAAAAAGGTGACGGGGTTCGGCGTGGCGGGCATGTCGCTTTACCTGCTCATGCTTGCAGCCGCGCAAAATGTTTTGCAGTTCTACGCGCTGTCCTTTCTCGGCGGATTTCTTTTCGCAATGGTCAATGGCGCGTACGCAAATTACCTGCTGGAAAACATACCGCCTCACGACCGCCCCTCGCATCTTGCATGGTACAGCGTCATCCTCAATACAGCCATCCTCATCAGTTCGCTCGTCGGTCCCCTCGTAGCGGATGCGGTCGGGCTTACGTCCGCGCTGGTCTTCTTTGGCATCATACGCATATTTGCCGGGCTTTCTATTTTGAAGTGGGTGTGATCTCCCGCCATAGTAATTCATGTTAAAATCAAACCGTGAAAGAAGATATTAAAGTAATCGCCACCAATCGCAAAGCCAGCTTTGAATATTTCCTCATGGAAAAATTCGAAGCTGGGCTTGTCC
>JAQTWR010000129.1 GCA_028689195.1 Anaerolineales bacterium
GCGCTTCACCAATCCGCTGACAGGACTGGACGCGCCAAAGACGATCTTGTTATAGAGCATATAAAGCGCGAGCGCGCCGCCCACCACGCGGTAATACGTCCACGCTTCGGAGAACCAGATTTTGAAACTTAATCGCAATTCGTCCATCGGGCTGGGCGTGGACAGGTTCGTATTGATTTTTTTATTTCCAAACCAAAGCGCGAAAAACCTGACGGCGAGAACGAGGACAAAACTGACGACCGCGTCGAAGAGCAGGGCAATGCGCGGAAGATTTCCTATAATCCCGACCTGCGCCGCAAGAATTATCACGCTCGAAAAAATCGCCGCGCCAATCGCGGACGCGATAAAAACCTGTCGAATCAATCCGCGCGGGGTCTGCATTTTGGGATGTTGATATAAACCCGCAAAATAAAACGTAATCGGTTTTATAACCAAAGCGAGCGCCGTCGCCGCGACCGCGGAACTTGCGTAGGCGTTGTAGCCGGGGAATCCGACTCGCAGCGCAACAGAACTGGTCAACGAAAGGAAGATGGCGAAAATATCGAAGGGCAGCAAAAAACGAATGGGGCGTCCGCGAAAGACGACGTAAATTCCCGCAATGAACGCGAGAAAAATCAGGTCGAGTCTGCTGAACATGACCAACACGGCAAGCCACGCCAACCCATTGATTTGTTTTTTTCTGACGGCTTTTGCGCGCCATCCCGCTTCAAAGAAACTCAATCGCTCGACGAACAGCACAATCGCAAAGATCGCCAGCGGACTTTCCAGCCCGGGGCGATACATTACATAATGAATATATCCGTCGAACGCCCAGAAGCAAGCCGCAAGCATGGCGACCGCATTTGAAAGCGAGCGCGACGCGATGCGATAAATCAAGACCGCCGTCGCCGCGTTGAATACGGCAATGACCATCAACAAAATTCGCAGCGGCAGAATCAAATCAAAGCGGGCGAGGTAGAAAATGGGAATGCAGATCAGCAGCCAAAGCGGATGATAGCCGTTGGAGATATTGATTCCATCGAACGTGCTGCCTAATCCCTGCGCGATATTTTGCGCCACCTTAAAGTAATAATACGCATCGTCGCGGATGAACCAGGTGTTGGGAAAGTTATATCCGTCCGCTGTGGCGGCGTAGAAATGGATTCCGAGAATGGTTGTAATTAATAGGGTTTCAAAGAGGGAAAACTTTTTTATTAATTTCATTGGTTATCTGCAATTGACAGTCACCTGTGAGGTGACTGTCAATTTTTTTACTCAATCTCCAGCGTGATTTTTCCAAAATTTTCGCCATGCCACAATCTTTCCTGCGCGGCGGCGGCTTCTTTGAGCGGATAAGTTCTATCGAGAATCGGCTTTAGTTTGCCAGCCACGACCAAGTCCATCACTTCGGCAAAATCCGCCAGCGTGCTCATGGTCGAGCCGATGATGGAGAGATGTTTGGCGAAGACAAAGCGGTTGTCAATTTCGAACTTCGGTCCGCCGCTGTTGCCCACGGTGAGAAGTCGTCCGCCTTTTTTGAGGGCGCGCAAACTCAGCGGGAAGGTCGTGCCGACGTTATCCACGATCACATCCACGCCGCGTTTTTCGGTGGCGATGAAAACCGCCTTCGACCAGTCCGCTTCTTTGGAGCGGTCAACGAGAATATCCGCGCCGAGGGCTTCGGCTTGCTTTAACTTCTCGTCATTCGAGCCAATGACGACAACCTTCGCGCCGAGATATTTCCCGATTTGAATACTCGCGCTGTTGACTCCGCCGCCCGCGCCGACAATGGCGAGCGTCTCGCCTGCTTTGAGATTTCCGCGTTTGACGAGGGAATGCCACGCGGTTTGATAAACCAGAGCCGCCGCAGCCGCTGCGTGGAAGTCAAAATCCGCGGGGAGTTTGTAGAGTTGTCGCGCGGGCAGGCAGATATATTCCGCGTAGGTTCCGCGAATCGTCTCGCCGAGCAGATGCCAGTTGCGGCACATATTATCCTGTTTGTTCAAACAGAATTCGCATTGTCCGCAACCGAGGTTGGCGTTGACGACGACGCGGTCGCCAATTTTGAAATCGGCAACGCCATCGCCAAGCGCGGCAATTTCTCCCGCGCCGTCTGCGCCGTTGATATGCGGCATGTCGAGTTTCAATCCCTGCCAGCCGTTGCGGACGAGAACATCCATGCGATTTAACGCCGCCGCGCGGATTCGAATCAACGCCTCGCCCGCTTTGGGTTCGGGCGTGGGAAAGTCGGCGTACTCCAAAACTTCGGGTCCGCCGTGTTTGTGGAAGAGAATTGTTTTCATGTTTTTAACCATTGGCGCGTCGCACCTTGACCGGAAAATTTAACTTGAAACAGGATTCTTCCCGCTCGCCAAAAAATTTCTGCCCGTTGGTGCGACGCACTCTACGCTTTACTTGATCCCCAACTCAAGGCGCGAAATGACGAGACGTTGAATTTCGCTGGTGCCTTCGTAAATTTCCGTAATCTTCGCATCGCGGAAGTAACGCTCGACGGGCAGTTCTTTGCTGTAGCCCATGCCGCCGTGAATTTGCACGGATTGATGCGCGACGTACATGGCGGTTTCAGACGCGAATAATTTTGCCATCGAGGCTTCGAGCGAATAGCGTCCGCCGTTTGTTTTCGCTTTTTCTTTGGTGAGCGCGGCGTTGTAGATGAGCAAGCGCGCGGCTTCGATGCGCGTTTTCATATCCGCGATTTTGAATCCCGTGCCTTGAAATGCGCCGATGGGCTGACCAAAGGCTTCGCGTTCGCCCGCGTATTGACGCGCGGCTTCGTACGCGGCTTCGGCGATGCCCAGCGCTTGCGTGGCGATGCCAATGCGCCCCGCGTCCAAAACGGTCATGGCGATTTTGAAACCATCGCCTTCTTTGCCAAGCAAATTGGCGGCGGGGATGCGGCAATCTTCAAAGAGTAGTTCGCTCGTGGCAGATGCGCGGATGCCAAGTTTGGGTTCTTTCTTTCCGCGCGTTAATCCTTTTGTATCGCCTTCGACCAAAAACGCGCTGACGCCTTTTTGTTTTTTATCGGGGTCAGTCATCATGAAGACGACAAAGTATCCCGCAACGGGTCCGCTTGTGACCCATGATTTGCGTCCGTTCAAGACGTAAAAATCGCCGTCGCGTGTAGCGCGGCTTTTCATCGTGCCTGCGTCCGATCCGCTTTGGGGTTCGGTCAGCGAATACGCGCCGATGGCTTTGCCCGACGCGATGGGCGTGATAAATTTTTTCTTCTGTTCTTCCGTTCCAAAAGTCAAAATGCCGTGACAATACAGCGAGTTGTTGACGGACATAATGACCGCGTGGGACGCGTCTACCTTGCTGATTTCTTCCATCGCGAGGACGTACGCGAGCGCGTCCATACCTGCGCCGCCATATTCTTCCGGGACTTCAATTCCCATGAAGCCCAGTTCTCCCATTTTTTTCATCGTGCCATAAGGGAATTCGCCGCTTTCGTCATGTTCGGCGGCGACAGGCGCGATCTCTTTTTGAGCAAAATCACGCGCCGCGTCGCGGATCATTTTGTGCTCGTCAGTCAGCGGATAAATTGAAAGGTCGGTCATGGGTTGCCTCCAAAGAAAGGATTGTGATTTGTGGGATTATACCGCGTTGAAGGGCTTCATATCCATTGGGGAGCGTCTAAAAGAATCGTCTTGTCATTCACACGGAATTTGCCGTTGCGGGTAAATTTCCATGACTGATGGCAATACCTGCAATAACACTTACATGTTCATTTATGCAAACAGCAAAAAGATTCCGCCTATTATAAAAAAAACACCAATCATTAGAAAAAATATGCCATATCTTCTAGATTTATTAGAATCATTCATTTCCTCTTCAATTTTAGCAGTTTTGTGGCGCCCCAGAATTAAATTAGAAATATGCATCCCTAAATTATAAATAATGGGAATTTTTGAGTTTATTCCATATATAGCCAGTACTCCCCTCCAAATCGCATACACTCCTATTATCAAACAGACAAAAACAAGTTGAATATTTTCAAGCGAAGCGTTCATTTCACTCTCCTTACCGTATAGTTTTGATTGTAAAAACATTAAGCCCAAGTGATTAAGGCGCTGCGGAAACCTGTCAGGTATGCTGCCTGTGCGTGAGAAGGTTTTGAGTTGACGATCATCTCCAAAAGATGACTGTCAACTGGGTTACGCCCTTACAAGACCCCATTCCCATTAATAATAGATGACGGTCACTTGGCAAGTGACCGTCATCTTGTTACGCAGAAGCCTTTGCCTTGCGGACGGGGCGTTTGCGTTCGCTCTTGCGGATGCCGCCCGCCATTTCGTATTGACTGCTGTCTTTGCCGTATTTTGCCGCGACGCCGGTCAACATGCGTTCGTTGAGGTCGCGCAGGGCTTTCTCGGCGGAGAGGACGGCGTTATAGACTTCGTCCACTTGGGAGAGCAGGGTATTGTAGGCGCTGAGTTTGGTTTGTCTTATGTTGTGTTTGTTCGGCAGGTTGTCTGAAACCAACAAACACCCATCAAAGTGATAATCTTATATAACCTCAATCGTCTCGCCTTTCCAATGAAAGGCGCGGCGTATGTTGTCAATTATAGCCTCGCGCTTATTTCTGTCAATTCGTTCATGATTATAAGGAGACTCCCAATTGCGAATGGATTCCTTCCGCATGCCGATGTTACTTGGACTTGCTAATATTTCAGAACTAATATAAAGTATTTTGGATCCTTCAGTGTATACAAGTCTGTGTATCTCAACTTTAATTGAGAAACCTTCATCACTTTCAATTACGTTGACTTTTGGTATTTTAAACATATGGCGCCTTTATCTAAATGATTAGGTTACGGAATAATATGTATGACAATTGTTTTCACTGCATCATTAACCAAAAGGGCAGGGTATTCAATCGTTGCCCAAATGTTACCAGAAAAAAGTGGCAACTTAAGAATGACATCAACGCGTCCCGATGCCCTTGCTGCCCATTCTGCTGATGCGGCTTCGGCAAAGGGTCTCATTGCAGGGTACCCTAATGCCTCGTAAATCTGAGTCAATTCCGCTCCTGCCTCGGTTTGGTCAAGAATTACGGCGTTATACGTCTTTGCCAATGTTTCCGCTTCGTTGTGTGCCTCTATCCCACCTGAATAGAAAAATCTTGACAGTTCATCTGCTTCTCCTGCGCACATATCACCCCCACAAAATCCATTTGTCGCTTCGACTACTGTTGTAGTGGTGACAGCTGTTTCAGCAGTAACAGTAGTAGCACTAACCGCAGCGGCACCTGCTCCCGCAAGCAAAAGACCGCCCCCTGCAAATGCAGCGGTTTCATAAGGATGGTTTTGTGCGTACGAACAGTGAAGAGTATTTCCACCCGCACACTGATTACGCTCGGTCTCAGCGTGGAAGTCAGCATTCCGCCGATTGTTTTCTATGATCTCTTGCTCTGATGGCTTGCAAGCATTTTTTCCTTCATCACCACAACCTTCTATTGGCATGTGTCCAGAGGGGTCGATATACCTTGACGGATTGTTCAATCCGTAAGCATATCTATCCAGTCCCTGCACTCCGCCCGGGACAATGGTATCCGCCTGAGCCATGCGTCCAGTGTAAGGGTCATACCAGCGAGCGTTGTAGAACATCAACCCAAAGCCCTCGCTCACCCCGGACGTGGAGGGATCGTCCATATACGAATATTGACCGGTGAACGTTTGGCGAGTCAATGCATAAGCGGAGGGGATGATCTCAGGGTCAGAACTTTTCCACGTGTAGCGGATTTCGCCAAAGGGTTTATATCTCATCTCGGAGATTTTATTCCCATCCATGTCCGTTGTGAGCGAGGTCGAGCCGAGATGGTCGCTGAGGAAGTATTCAACTTCCATTTTTTCAGGGATGGTGTATTTCCGCATGGCAATGCGAGTCGCTCCGGCAAAATAGTATTTACTCACTTCGCCCGTTGTGATATTGATCTCAAAGCCATTCGAGACAAAAAGAATCGTCTTGCCGTCTTCAATGGACTTGACTCTTTTTCCATCTCCATCATAGACAAATTGAGCAATGACCGCATTATTCTTTTTCACTTCCATGAGTCTATTCTCCGCGTCGTAGGACAAACGGTAAAATCGGTTACGGATATTCACCATATCCCTTCCATTCCATGAGTATGCCATAGTCTTGAAAAGTCGGAATTTTTTTGTAGTTTTCCAATCCTGTCGGAATAAGACTTATGCGCCCCACTTCAGTTTCGGGCTGAATTTTCACTTTATGTCTGCCTATGCCTAAATCTTCAATAAACACATCCATGAACATGCCTAAATCTGGATATACCAACATTGTCGCACACATCCCATCTCGGCAATCGTAAGGCTCTACGTAAGAAGGGTAGCCGTAAGTAGCAACAACTTTTTCCAAAGTTAATTTACTGTATACTGAATCCAAAACAATAATGCTAACAACGCCATTATCCGTACTCAAAAAGCCACCAGTTGTATTATCTTCTTTGGAAATCCAGGAAATGCCAAGTTCACTCTGGTATTTTATTTTTATAGTTGGGATGTTCTTCAAAATAGACAATGCTTTTTCTATCGTGGTCATCCCAGGTGTAATGCTCTCCCAACAAGGTAGTTTACAGGCAGGGTGATCAAGCCATGAATTCCACCAAGGTATTACAGTGGCAGTAGAGGATGGAGTAACGACAATGAAGCGAGAGCATGAAGCGCCTAATATTATTATAAATAGAGACAGTAAAGTATTTACGATTCTTTTCATTTTACCTCTGGTAAATGTTTGGGCTTTTAACAAAACGCCGATTAATTTTTGCAAAATGCCGTTCGGATAAGGAAGATAGGCTGGATTCTAGGATTTTCCATACCTAAGGATATGCATTGGTGTATAGGGAAATTAGCATATTTATGTTGTCTATCCTAGGTTGGTCTATTTTATTCTTAGCCTGATTTCCATACGCAATAACTGCCAAAAAGCTATCAGCAAAATCCTCCGTCGGAGTGTTGCCCTGTCCGTAATCCTTTGTTGCCCCTGAGTCTCCATTAAATAGGTCCTTATACGCATTTGAAAATTTAGGCGTCTCGCTATTGTAGCGTTTAAGGTGTCCATCAAAAATATGTCCCATTTCATGGATGATGTTATTGGTGCCTGCATTTGGCGTTACTCGGATTATTCCAGTGGCGTAATCCGCATCAGCAACTACAAAACCCGCGCCCTTAGTTCCCAAACTTTTACTTGCAACGGAAACAAAAGTCACATCTCCAAAAGCGGCGACGAACGCTTTCATGTCGCCTTTAAATCCGTTTTTGCCCATTATTGTATCCAGACCGTTAAGTATCTC
>JAQTWR010000130.1 GCA_028689195.1 Anaerolineales bacterium
AGGCAATTTACGATTGATTGTCTTGCAGGAGAGATAACAGGCGAGATACGAAAACTGCCTAAAAAATCTGGAATTGTGACAGACTGGAGTTCACCAAACAAAGCCCCTCGCGGATTCCGCTTTCGCGCAGGGCTTCTTCCACTTGCGGGGTGATATTTACAAATCCGCGCCGCGCGGGGATGTTGAACCAAAGTTCTTTGCGATAGGATTTCATGGGCGTCCTACTTTAGCAAAAGATAATCGAACCATTCCGCGCCCAGCGGAGTCCATTCTTCGCTTTGGTCGGCGCGGTCTTTCCAGTTTTCTTTTCCGCTCCACGATTCGATCTGGATATCGTAGACCGACGTGGCGCTTAATTCCTTATCGGTGATTTCGCGATATTCCTTGCCCGCCGTCATCGTCGGGAAATATTTTTTGATGAGATTGTACAAAGCGCGGCGCGCTTCTTCCGCGTCGGCGATGATTTGCGCGGAGCCGAATATCATCGCGCTTCGGTATTGAAGCGAAAATTCCAGCGCCACGTTAGACGGAAGCATCTTTCCCATCTCGCTGACTTCCATGCAAATTTTTGGATTACGTTCGATATTCGCGCGGATTCTTCCCGCGATGTTGGAATGAAAAATAATGCGCTGGCGCTTCTCGTCGTACCAAAACGTGCTTGGCGTAACGAAAGATTGCCCATCCCATGACGTTGCGAAATGCCCCACTTTGGCTTCTTGAAGAAAAGCGCGAATCCAGTCGTCTTCGCGTTTGAATTCGGGCAGCCGTTGAAACGCGGTGGGGGATTGGTCTTCGTAGTTACGCGGCATGAGAAATCCTTATTGATTGTCAACCAAAAGATATTTGTACCACTTCCATTGTGCGAAGTAGCCCGCGGGAACGCCGAGCGCAACGAAAGCCCAACTGTTTGCATTGACGGCTCCAAAGAAATTCAGCAGGAAGTAAATAACCGCGCCTGTAGTCAACGCGCCCAATAACGATACTTCCACCGCCATGAGGTTGGCAATGCTGAACGGTTTATCCGTAGGCGGTATGGATTTAACACGCCACTTGAATGCAGACGCGATTTCAGGATTTTCCTTGATATAGAAATCCTTAATCTTGTTCATCGCCTGCACCGATTCGTGCCACGCGGCGCGGAGTCGGGCGAGCTGCGCGAGAGTCAACGCGCCGAGAATAGTCAGCGTTAGAAACAGCAGCGCAAGGGCAAGCGAAACGTTTTTGACCTGCGCTTCCGCAAATTGCGTTCCAAGTATCGCGGCGACGAGAGAACCCGTCGAGACAAAATAAAACGATGTGACGCGGGAGCGGTCTTCGTTGGCTTGAAAAGCTGTGTCGGCGATGTATTCAAATTCCGCTTGTAGCATTTCGTCGCGGTTCAATTTTGGTTTTACCGTCATTGATTTCTCCGCTTAACCATCAATCGCCCATTCGCCTTGACGCATCACGGGTTCGCGCGCGCCGTCCTTTTTTACGCCGTCAATATCCATCTTCGGCGAACCGATCATAAAGTCCACATGATTGAGGCTGACGTTGCCGCCCTGCGCCATGAATTCCTCGTCGCTCAATTCCTCGCCGCCAGCCAAAGTGAAGCGATACGCGCGCCCGATGGCGATGTGACAAGACGCGTTCTCATCGAACAGCGTGTTGTAGAAAAGATGTCCGCGCTGCGCGATGGGCGAACTGGCAGGCACAAGCGCTACTTCGCCGAGGCGGTGCGAACCTTCATCGGTATCCACCAGTTTTTGCAAAGCCGCTTCGCCTTTCTTCGCGCTGACTTTGACAACGCGTCCGTTTTCAAACGTCACTTGAAAGTCTTCGATCAACGTGCCGCCGTAACTCAACGGGAAGGTGGATGTGACGACTCCGTCGGCGCGGTTTCTATCGGGCAGCGTGAAGACTTCCTCGGTGGGCATGTTCGCGGTGAACGCCACGCCGTTCTGCGCCATAGACTGCGCGCTGATCCATTTATGTCCGGCGGGCAGCCCCAGCGTGAAATCTGTGCCGGGCGCGGAGTAATGCAGCGCCGTGTATTGTTTGGCTTGCAGATAATTTGCGCGCGCGCGAAGCTTCACAATATGCTCTTCCCACGCGGCGATTGGATCGGGCTGGTCAATGCGCGTGGTCTCGAAGATCGCCTTCCATAGTTTTTCCTGCGCTTTTTCCGCCGCGAGTTCGGGAAAGACCTTCTGCGCCCACGCTTCGCCCGCAGCGGCTACCACGCACCAATTGACGGCGTTCTTGGTCACTTTCTCGCTGATTTTGCCGAATTTCTGCAAATGAGTTTGCTGTATCATCCCCACCACTTCGGCGTCCAACCCGCCGAGCAAGTCGGGATTCGAGCCTGCAATCGAAAGCAACGCGTCGCCGTTTTCGATCATTCGCGTCACCGCGTCTATTTGCCAGTCGGAGTATTCGTTGAAAGAATCGCGCGGCGCGTATTGCGCGCGCAGGCGCAGCATCTCTTCGTCGCCCCAAACCGCGTCCACATATCGCGCGCCGACGGCGTAAGCCGCTTTTGCAATTTCGCGCACCAGCGGCGCAAATTGATGCGGAACGCCGCGAGTCGCGGCAAGCGTGATAATTAATCGCTGTCCCGCGCGGAGATTTAATCCCACTTTCACAATCGCTTCGGCGTATTTTTCCAGCATTTCCTGATGTTGTTTGCCAGCCATAAAAGCCTCGATTTTTAATTTTTCTTCAAGTATAGCATGAGCCTTAAATTAATGGATAATTCCCCCGCATTTCAAATGAATTGAAAAATGTTCCGCGCTCAAATCCTGAACGTCAGCGGCGCGCTCGTCTTTTGATTTTCCCCTTCTTCTAATTTATTCAACGGCAAAATCAAATGGAATTGACTGCCGGGGAAATTGACCTCGTCGTAACCCGGGCTTTCCACCCAGATGCGCCCGCCGTGCGCTTCCACAATCCCTTTGGATAGCGCCAGCCCAAGCCCCGCGCCGCCGCCCTTGAAGCGCGTCTTGCTCGTGGAGTGTTTGCCCAACTCGCCGGGCTGGTAAAACTTGGTGAAGATGATCTCGTGGAAGTTCGGGTCGACGCCCACGCCGGTATCGCTGAAAATGATTTCGACTCCGCCGTGGGGCAGGTCAATGATGGGGGGGATGGCGCGACCGGTAATCGTAATCTTGCCAAGGTTATCGGTGAATTTGACCGCGTTCCGCAGCAGGTGATGAAATAATTTCCGCAGCAAGTTCTGGTCCGCTTTGACGTGCGGCAATGCGGGCAATTCCAGTAAAAGGGATTGCTTGCGCTCTTTGACCGCGTCCGCCTGTTCGATGCAAACTTCATGGAGTAGAAGGCTCAACTCGACGGGCTGAATATGCGGCTTGAGCGCGCGCGCGTCAATCTGCGCAATGTCGAACATCGAGTCCATAACTTCATGCAAGCGCAGCGCGCCTTCGTTAATCTTTTTCATCATAAACTTGAAGTTTGGGTCGAGATTGGGGTCTTCGATCAACATCTCGCTGTAGCCTTTGATGACCGTCAGCGGCGTGCGTAATTCGTGCGAAGCGATGCTGATGAAATCGGATTTTGCCTGATCAATACGCTCAAGGTCGCGGTTATTTTTCTCCAACGCGCGGCGAGCCTGACGCAGTTCGTTATTCAAGCGCATCAGATTCTCCACCAGCCGCGCATTTTCCAGCGCGACCGCGGTTTGACTCGCGTGCGAACTGAGCGTGGAAAGGTCTTCTTTTGTATAGCGGTTTCCGCTCAATTTCTTGCCGAAGGTCAGCAAGCCAATCCATTGTTTTTTTGCAAAGATGGGAATATGGACTTCGGTTTGCAATTGGGCGAGCCAGTTTTTTTCGGTGGGCGAACCAGATTGAAAAGCGGGCAGCATCTCCAGGTCATATTGAAGCAGCGGACGTTGTTCCCGAATAAAATACGAGGCGATGATTCCCGTTTCGCTCAATTCGACGGGGGGCATTTGTATTTCTTCGGGGCTGCGAACTTGGCGCAGTTTGTACGTTTTGCTTCCGTCGGCTTGGCGGTCTGAATCTACGAGGAAGAAAAATCCGCGCTCGATTTGCATCGCTTCGATGATGATGCCCACCGCAACGTTTGCGAGTTTGTCCATTTCCAGAATTTTGCTGATGCTTTCGCTGTATTGATGGATGGTGCGGTTCGCGTCGTATTTGTCGCCCATCAGCCACGCGTTCAGCGCGCGAGAGATCGCAGCCAGCAGCGGCGCGAAGAAGAGCGAAACCAGCAGCGCGATCAATGCGCCCGCGATTAATGGATTGAATTTGGGATTCGTTCCGTATACAGATTCTGCCAAAAGAAATCCCGCCGCGTAAAGCGCGGTAATGAGCAGCGCCACCAGCAAATAAGCCAGCGCCTTTCGGATAACATCTCTCAGGTCGGGTAAATAATGCGTGCAGATTACATACGCCAGCGCAACCGCAATGATCAATCGTATTGGTTGACCCGCGACGATGACGTTTGAAAAAAGCAAAATATCGCTTACGAAGACAAGAAAGATAATGCCCCACCAATAATTCAATCGGTTGCGAAATAATTGTTGACGCGCTTCTTTATTCGCATTTGCCGCGATAACGATCAAACCGATTAAAAAGATCAGCCATCCCAAAACCGCCCAGGCGGGAGCCAGCCGCGCGCGCTGCAGGGAAACGCTTCCGTTCGTCCAAAGCGTATCGGGCAGGTTAAACGCGTTGACGAGGATAAGCGCGGCAAGCAACATCCATCCCGCCCAGAGCGCGCCCCACATTTTCCATGCGTTGCTTTTCAAGAAGGCTGCCAGCGTTAACGTCAAAATCGCAATGAGCGTCAGCGCTGCGTAAATTTGCAATCCCTGAAAAGAAGCTGCGGGCGTCCCTTCGTTTCTTCCAATCGCTTCGGCTATGCCGACGACCATCGCCAGTAGAGCGTAAAGGGCGACAAACCAGATTGCGCTGCCATGCCCGTCTTCGCGCCTTTGCATGACGAAGAAAACGACCGGCAGGTATAGCGCGCCAAGTAAAAGCAGTAAAACGAATTGGGCAAGCGATGTATTCATGGTTGCGACGGAAATTTTACTCGAAAAAATTCGATAATCGGTTATCATTATCGTATGTTAACTTCCCGCGTATCCCGCCTAAAATATAACTTTTCTGTGGATTTCTTTCGCCCAGACGGGCATGTGACGTTTGCGGATATTGCCGCCGCGCGCGCGTTTGCCGCGCAGATGTTCAAACTCCGCGCGCAAAGCGGAGCCGACGACCGTATTTCCGCCTCCGATTTATTTGCGCTTTCCCTGCTCGACGAAGCGTATCATATTATCCTCAAACATTTTTTTGCAAAATATACCGGCGTGATGGGGCGCGCCATGGGAATGCTGCAATCAAATTTGGGATCGAAATACGACCTGACGCTCGGCAAATTCACCGAAGAATTTCCGCCCATGTCGGTCTTTCGCGGCGAAACTTCGGCGGGAGTTTACCTCGCAACGCAAGTCCCAAACTTTGGCGACTTTGGTCGCGGCGTGCGCGCGGCAACGATTGAAGAAATGCTGCTGACTAATAACGCCAACAACAATCCCGCGTTATCTTCTTATAAAGATTTATTCGACGACGCTACAATGAGTCAATCGGCTTACAAGGAATTGATTCAACACTTATTGAATTTCTTCGCGAAGCAGCCCGGCTTTGGCAACGGCGAATTTCATCTCGGCGAAACGCTGACGGAGATTCTCGCCGCGCCAATCAACGCCTCGCCGGATTCTCTTGAAGGTCAGCTGCGTTTTGTCGTTGAAAAATGGGGATATTTGCTCGGCGAAATTTTTGCAACGCGCGCCCTGCGCGGGTTGGATTATCTGCGCGAAGATATTATCCGC
The DNA here is from genome assembly GCA_028689195.1 of Anaerolineales bacterium. GTDB lineage: Bacteria > Chloroflexota > Anaerolineae > Anaerolineales > Villigracilaceae > Villigracilis. The sequence continues at coordinate 5,855 of JAQTWR010000130.1, forward strand.
AAGCAGGGTCCTATTGATTCATCCAAATCCGAAACCTATATTCCGGATTTTGCCGCGAGCGAATATGCGGAGTACGAGCGTTACTCTCTCGATAAAGATTGGATGCCGCGCCTTGTCCTGCTTGCCAAGAATTCCTACGTCTGGCTGGATCAACTCTCCAAAAAATATCAACGCGATATTACGACCCTCGATCAGATTCCCGATGCAGAATTGGATTTACTCGCCTCGCGCGGATTCAGCGGCTTGTGGCTGATAGGTTTGTGGGAGCGCAGCCGCGCCTCGCAGCGCATCAAACAGCGCATGGGACAGGGCGACGCGGTCGCATCCGCGTATTCGCTGCACTCCTACGACATCGCAAACGATCTCGGCGGGTGGGACGCGTTGAACAGCCTCCGCGCGCGCGCATGGCAGCGCGGGATTCGCCTTTCTGCGGATATGGTGCCGAATCACATGGGCATTGATTCCACTTGGGTCGTCGAACACCCCGATTGGTTTTTATCTTCCGCGTCTTCCCCGTATCCTTCGTATGCTTTCAACAGCGAAAACCTTTCGGACGATTCGCGCGCCGAAATTTTTCTCGAAGACCATTATTACAATCACTCGGACGCTTCTGTGGTTTTCAAGCGCGTTGATTCTCAAACCCGCGAAACGCGCTACATCTATCACGGCAACGACGGCACATCCTTCCCGTGGAACGATACCGCGCAGCTCGATTACGGCAATCCCGAAGTGCGCGAAGCGGTCATTCAAGTGATTTTGCATGTGGCGCGGAATTTCCCCGTCATTCGTTTTGACGCGGCGATGACTCTCGCCAAAAAACATATTCAACGTTTGTGGTTCCCCGAACCCGGCGCGGGCGGCGCGATTCCGTCGCGCGCGCAATATGGCATGACCAGAGCCGAATTCGATGAAAAAGTTCCCGAAGAATTTTGGCGCGAAGTGGTTGACCGCGTCGCCGCCGAAGTCCCCGATACGTTGCTGCTCGCCGAAGCCTTCTGGCTGATGGAAGGATATTTTGTCCGCACGCTTGGAATGCACCGCGTTTATAACTCCGCGTTTATGCACATGCTGCGCGACGAAGATAACGCCAAGTATCGTCTCGCCATCAAGAACACGCTTGAGTTCGACCCGCAAATTTTGAAGCGTTACGTCAACTTTATGAACAATCCCGACGAAAAAAGCGCCGTCGAGCAGTTCGGCAAAGGCGATAAATATTTTGGCGTTTGCACGGTTCTTTCCACGCTGCCCGGCTTGCCCATGTTTGGTCACGGACAGATTGAAGGATACAGCGAAAAATATGGGATGGAATTCCGCCGCGCCAAATGGGACGAAACTCCCGACGAGGGACTCATCCGCGCGCATGAGTGGCGCGTCTTCCCGCTTCTTCATCGCCGCCATGTTTTTGCCGACGTTGAAAATTTCCTGCTCTACGATTTTTACGCGAAT
>JAQTWR010000131.1 GCA_028689195.1 Anaerolineales bacterium
TTTGATTTCAACAATCACTTTGCCATCAACTACCATGTCTGCCTCGTATATACCGACTTCAACATCTTTATAGGTGACAGGAAGTTTGACTTTTCGCTCAAAAAGAATCTTGCGTAAAGATAATTCTCTTTCTAAGGCAGTTTGATAAACGGACTCTAAAAAGCCAGAACCCAAGATTGTATGCACTTCCATTGCCGCGCCGATGATGGCATAAGTTAATTCCTTGTAGAGCAACTCGGTCATATTGCCTCCATCAAACCAGAACCTTTGCCACGGATTACACGGATGAGCACGGATTTCTTAACCGTTTTAAATCAGTCTGTGAAAATCCGTGTAATCTGTGGCTGGTGTTTGTTTGCAGTATTTTTCAAACCAGACCATTGCCACGGACACTTGCGCCTGCGCGCAGTGCAGGTGTTTCACCGACGATCACGGTTTTTTTAACCGTTTAAAACCAATCCGTAAAAATCAGCGTAATCCGTGGCTAGGGTTTTCTTTACTCGTCGTCGAGTTTCAGCACCGCCATAAACGCATCTTGCGGAATTTCGACGCTGCCGACCATCTTCATGCGCTTCTTGCCTTTCTTTTGTTTCTCCAGCAATTTCTTTTTACGCGAGATGTCGCCGCCATAGCATTTTGCCAAAACATCTTTGCGCGTGGCTTTGACGTTGGCGCGGCTGATAATTCTTCCACCGGAAGATGCCTGCACCGCCACGTCAAATAACTGGCGCGGAATTAAATCTTTGAGTTTGGTAATCAGGCGCTGACCTTTATGGAACGCGTCTTTCTCATGGACAATCGCCGCGAGCGCGTCCACCGGCTCGCCGTTGACGAGGATTTCCAACTTCTGCAATTTATCCGCGCGGTATTCGAGGAACTGGTAATCGAGCGAGGCGTAGCCTTTGGTGCGCGATTTTAGCGAATCAAAAAAATCCACGATAATTTCGGAAAGCGGAATCTCAAAATCAAGTTGGACGCGGTGCGGCGCGGGATATTCCTGCTGCTTGAAGATACCGCGTCGCTTGGTGACGAGTTCCATGATGGGACCATAATAATCAGTGGGCGTGATAATTTCAATATTCATCCACGGCTCGCGGACTTCGACGATCTTGCTTGGGTCGGGAAGTTCGGCGGGCGAATCCACTTTGATCACTTCGTCGGCGATCATCAGCACTTCGTATTCCACCGAAGGCGCGGTGAATAACACATTGAGGTCGTATTCGCGCTCGATGCGTTCTTGAATAATTTCCATGTGGAACAAGCCGAGGAATCCCGCGCGGAAACCAAATCCGAGGGCTTGCGAAGTTTCGGGTTGAAAGGTCAATGACGCGTCGTTGAGTTGCAACTTATCAAGCGATTCGCGCAGCGTGGTGTAATCGTCCGCGTCCACAGGATAAATGCCCGCGAAGACCATCGGCTTGGGCGTGAAATATCCGGGCAGGGGTTCCTCAGCGGGGGCGGATGCGAGCGTGATCGTGTCGCCCACGCGGCACTCGTGTACGGTTTTGAATCCGGTGGCGATATATCCAACTTCACCCGAGCCGAGCGTTTCAACCGCTTGCATCTTCGGGACAAAGATTCCAATTTCAACGGGACGTAAATCCAATTTGGTGGCAAGCATACGCAGCACATCAGTGGATTTGATTTTGCCTTCCACGATGCGGACATAGGCGATGACGCCTTTATAGGAATCATAATGCGCGTCGAAGATCAACGCGCGAACGGGTTTATCGTCCACGTCTTTGGGCGGCGGCACGCGCTGAACAACCGCCTCGATGACCTGTTCGACGTTCAAGCCAGCCTTCGCGGAGATTTGCAACACATCGGTGGGATCCATGCCGAGCAGCGAGCCGACGTCTTCCGCCACTTCGTCGGGACGCGCGGAGGGCAGGTCAATTTTGTTGATGACGGGGACAATGGTCAGGTCGGCGTCGAGCGCCTGATAGAGGTTCGCGAGCGTTTGCGCTTCGATGCCCTGCGTCGCATCCACCACGAGGATCGCGCCTTCGCAGGCTTTGAGCGCGCGGCTGACTTCGTAACCAAAATCAACGTGCCCGGGCGTATCAATTAAATTGAGCTCGTATTTTTGATTGTCTTTGGCGGTGTAGTACATGCGCACAGCAGAGGACTTGATGGTAACGCCTTTTTCGCGTTCGAGGTCCATCGAGTCGAGCGCCTGCTCGGACATGTCGCGGTCGGAGATCGTGCCTGTCATTTGCAACAGGCGATCGGCGAGCGTGGATTTGCCATGATCTACATGGGCGATAATACAGAAGTTTCTAATATGGTCTGTCATAGTTTTTGCGGACGCAAGTATAACCGATGATGAGACGGCTGGAGAATAAACGAGGCGCGTCGAAATAAAAAAGACCTCCGAGACTTTGCATAAAATCTCGGAGGTCTGGCTTATCAACTACTCTTTCACTTCGCCGTCAATCACATCGCCGTCTTGCGGAGCAGATGAATGTCCGCCTTCGGGCTGACCCTGCTGCTGCGCCTCGCCTTGCGAATACAATTGCTGGCTCAACGCATGGAAAGCGTTTTGCAGGCTTTCAGTCTGCTGCTTGATTTTGGCAACGTCATCGCCCTGCGCGGTCTGCTTCAAATCGTTGATTTGCGTTTCAATCGAGCCGCGTTCCGTAGCGGGGACTTTATCGCCAAGTTCGCGCAGCGCCTTCTCGGTTTGATAAATGAGATTATCCGCGTCGTTCTTGACCTGAATCGCCTCGCGGCGCTGCTTGTCCGCGCTTTCATTCTGACGCGCTTCCTGCACCATGCGATCAATATCGCCTTTGTTCAAGTTGGTCGAAGCGGTGATGGTAATCTTCTGTTCCTTGCCCGAAGCCTTATCCTTCGCGGTCACATGCAGAATGCCGTTCGCGTCAATATCGAAGGTCACTTCCACTTGCGGGATGCCGCGCGGAGCCGGCGGGATTCCATCGAGGCGGAACCTGCCGAGACTCATATTGTCGTTCGCCAGCGGACGCTCGCCTTGCAAGATGTGAATATCCACGGCGGTTTGGTTATCGGCGGCGGTGGAATAGGTCTCTGTCTTGCGGACAGGGATCGTGGTGTTGCGTTCGATCATCACCGTCATCACGCTGCCCATTGTCTCCACGCCCAGCGAAAGCGGGGTAACGTCGAGCAGCAAAATATCTTTGACTTCGCCGCCCAGCACGCCGCCTTGAATCGCCGCGCCAATCGCAACCACTTCATCGGGGTTGACTCCCTTGTTGGGTTCTTTTCCGTTGGTCAAACTGCGAACCAAATCCTGAACCATCGGCATACGCGACGAACCGCCAACCAAAACGACTTCATCGAGTTTGTCTGCGGAGAATCCCGCGTCTTTGAGCGCCGCTTCAAACGGAGTGCGGCAGCGCTTCAGCAGGTCTTCGGTCATTTGCTCGAACTTCGCGCGACTCAGTTTCAATTGCAGATGCTTCGGTCCGCTCGCGTCGGCTGTGATGTAAGGCAGGTTGATCTCCGTTTCCATGACGGTCGAGAGTTCAATCTTCGCTTTCTCCGCGGCTTCGCGCAAACGCTGCAACGCTTGTTTATCGGCGCGCAGGTCAATGCCTTGATCTTTCTTGAATTCATCCGCCGCCCAGTTGGTGATTTTCTGATCCCAGTCATCGCCGCCGAGGTGCGTATCGCCGTTGGTGGATTTCACTTCGATCACGCCTTCGCCGACTTCAAGAACAGATACGTCGAACGTACCTCCGCCCAAGTCGAAGACGAGGATGGTTTCGTTTTTCTTTTTATCGAGTCCATACGCCAACGCGGACGCGGTCGGCTCGTTGATGATTCTCAACACTTCCAAGCCCGCGATTTTGCCCGCGTCCTTGGTCGCCTGACGCTGACTGTCGTTGAAATACGCGGGAACTGTGATGACCGCCTGCGTGACCGCCTCTCCGAGATACGCTTCCGCGTCGGATTTCAACTTGCCCAGAATCATCGCGCTGATTTCCTGCGGCGAATATTCTTTTCCGTTGACGGGAATTTTCACCCGCACGTCGTTGGAAGGTCCTTCGACCACTTGAAAGGGAACCATGCCGCGCTCGACGCTGGTTTCGCCAAAATGGCGTCCAATAAAGCGTTTGATGGAATAGATTGTATTATCCGAATTTATAACCGCCTGTCGTTTTGCGGTTTGCCCAACCATGCGTTCGCCGTTCTTGTTGAATGCGACGACTGACGGACATAAACGTCCGCCTTCTGCGGTGGTGATGACGGTGGCTGTGCCGCCTTCCATCACAGCGACGACGCTGTTTGTCGTGCCGAGGTCAATGCCGATTATTTTTGCCATAGGTTAACTCCTTGCGAATATTTTTCAATAAGCGTATCTTAAACGATGTTTGCAAGAATCCTGTTAACGCCATATAGAAATTTTATTGAGGTTCAAGGAAATGCGTCGCGCTTTGGCGCGACCATTCTGCGATTTACTGCGGCGGGGCTACTTTCACCCACTCAAAAAGCGCGTTCATGGGGACGTCGTCAAAAGACGACGCGGTAACGCCGACCTTGCCTTGAGTCAATTCAAAGCGGGCGACGTCTATTTTGCGGAACATTTTGCCATTGATGTGCAGCAGCAGAACGTCGTCTTTGCAAGTCAATCCAATTTCGTAGTTCAAATTCCCCGCTTTCAAGTATTCTGTGGCGTTATCGGCGATGGGCTTGTATTGCGCGATTCCTTCCGCAAGCCATTGACCAAATAGAATGGAATACGTTCCGTCGCTGGCGACGTTGTATTCGTACCATCCGTTTGTTTCGCTGTAATCGCATACCAAGCCGACAGAGCCGCCGGGCGACGCGGAGAATTTCGCGCTGACAAATACGCCCGTATATTCATGCGCGGTATGGATGGCGTAATACCAAAGGTCGGGCGAGGTCAGGTTGATATTGAGCGAATCGTTTTCGAGCGCCGCTGTTGGGGATTGCGCGCCGCCCGTTTGAAAGAAAGTCCACGCGCCGAGGTCTGCATTGAACTCATCGGTAAAATAGAAGGGTATGGGCGTGACGGTTGGAGAAGCCGTGACGGTCGGGGCGGCGGTCTCTGTGGGGGGAATAGTCGCGGCGACTGGCGGCGTGGATTCAACTTGGGGCGTAGGGGCAATTGACTGGCAGGAAACGATTAGGACAAGACATCCAAGAAAAAAAAGTCTTTTCATTACAAACTCCGTTGGATGTCACCCTGAGTGAAACGAAGGGTCTCCATTGCCGCTGAGAGATTCTTCGCTGCGCTCAGAATGACAATTAAAAGATTTGACCAGCAGTATAACCTGCTGGTCAAACGGGTGTGGAGATGCCGGGAATTGAACCCGGGTCCGAAAGATTCGACCCGCGAAAATCTACGAGCGTAGTCTGCCGAAGAGTTTCACTGTAGAGATCTCGGCGGACAAGGTTCTCTACAGCCATCTGCTGGTCTTAGGCGCATTTAGCAGAATCATACGCAGCGCTCCATTATTGTTTCGCCCGATTCGTCGCCGAATGGAGAACGGCGGACGGCGGACGCAATCTCATCTAGGAGATTGACTGTTATGGTTCGCCTTAGGCGGCGAGGGGCATAGCAGCGTATGAAGTGCGATTGGCACTTAAAGTTTGCGCTGAGTTTACGAGTTCGGCGCGCGCTCGGCTCGCATTTCGGGACCAGCCTCTCCCGTCGAAGCCTGTCATCCCCGAAATAGGGCATGATTTTCGTTCATGCAGATTCATTATAACATGGGGCGCGGGGGATTTTGCGGGCGCGCTAAAAGGGAGAGTGTCTAACTTTGTGGGCTAAACACAAAGTCACGAAGACTCGAAGACGCAAAGAAACCTTTGAGGCTTGGCGTCTTTGCGCCTTCGCGTTAAAGAAAGCCCATCCTTTTAGACACTCCTTAAAAGGGAGGTCAACCATTCCGTTATATGGACGGTGAAGAGAGTATAATTTCGCCATCAAATTTTTACTTTCTTCTCGGAGGAAACATGACCGAAAAAAAGATACGCGTGTTGGTTGCCAAGCCCGGTTTAGACGGGCATGATCGCGGCGCGAAAGTAGTGGCGCGCGCCTTGCGCGATGCGGGGATGGAAGTGATTTACACGGGGCTGCGTCAAACGCCGGAGATGATCGCCGAAGCCGCGCTGCAAGAAGATGTGGATGTGGTCGGGCTTTCCATTCTTTCGGGCGCGCACATGGCGCTGACTCCGCGCCTGCTGGAGTTGCTTAAAAATAACGGACAATCACACGTCAAAATTTTTATCGGCGGAATTATCCCCGACGAAGACGTCGTTAAATTAAAAGAGATGGGGGTGGCGGGCGTGTATGGTCCCGGCGCATCCACTGAAGATATTATCCGCGACGTGAGATCATCGGCGACGGGATAATTTTGAAAAACGGTTCGCCGTTGCGCGTCGCGCCAACTCTTCAAACTCTTTTGACAGGCAAGGCGCGACGCGCAGCATAAGGCAAGCCCATTAATCATTCCATGACTTATACACAACCCATTCTCAATGGCGAGCGTCTCGCCTTATCGCGCCTGCTGACGCAGGTGGAAAATGATTCGCCCGAATCGCGCGCGGCGTTAATCGAGTTATTTCCGCACACCGGCAAGGCGCATCTCATCGGCGTGACGGGTTCGCCCGGCACGGGCAAATCGTCGCTGGTGAATCAACTCACGCTGCACTATCGTAAAACGGAAAAGAAACGCGTCGCAATTATCGCAGTTGACCCGTCGAGTCCTTTCACGGGCGGAGCAGTGTTGGGCGACCGCGTGCGGATGCGCGATCTCTCCGGCGATACGGGAGTTTTCATCCGCTCGATGGCTTCGCGCGGATCGCTCGGCGGCTTGGCGAAATCTACGGCAAACATGGCGCAGGTTTTCGACGCGGCGGGCTTTGACATCGTTATCATCGAAACCGTCGGCGCGGGGCAAAGCGAAGTGGACGTGGCGCGGCTGGCGCACACTACGCTGGTGGTCGAAGCGCCCGGCATGGGCGACGATATTCAAGCCATCAAAGCGGGCATCCTTGAAATCGCGGATATTCTCGTCATCAACAAAGCCGACCACCCGGGCGTGGAAAATACCGAGAAGGCGTTGAAATCCATGCTCGAACTCGCGCACCCAACGCAGCGCGTCTTTCAACATCATGGAACATATATGAGCGCGAATGTTCCCGAAGCGGAGATGCAAAAAGATTTTTGGATTCCGCCCATTCAGCGCACGATCTCGACGCAGGGAAAAGGAATCGCGGAGTTGATCGAAGCGATTGCGCGGCACGTTACGCACCTCAATCACAGCGGCGATTGGAAAGTGCGGG
>JAQTWR010000132.1 GCA_028689195.1 Anaerolineales bacterium
GCCCCCCGTCTGCCGTATTCTGCTCGACGCCGATGGGTTTTCCAAGAACGCTCCCCTCGCCGCCTATAGTCGCGTATTTCGCGTCAATTTTCGATGAAGAAACAACCGCGGCTGATCCCTTGATGAAAAACGGATCCATGCCGATATACTCGATATTCAAGCGGTTATCAATCATCAGGGGAGTGTTAGCGTCAACGCCAATGAGGAGATATTTTTTGTCGGGCGCGAGAGAAGCGGGGATTTTAGATTTCAAGTATCCAGACGCGTTTGTAGATACCGCTTGTTTATAAATCAAGATTCCGTCTCTGGGAGCGTTGCTGTCGGGCGTTGTCGTTTCTTGATATAACAAGATATACACAGTGGAATTCGCGGGGAAGTTTTTTCCCATAACGTTTATACCGCCATCGGGATTGAGCAGCACAGAATGACGACCCGCGCCATCCACCGGCAGGATTTCTTTTTTATAACGCGAATCATACGCAAGAATGCGGGGGATTTGCGGATACTCCTCTTCGACCTTCAAAGTTCCGCTCGCGTTAAGCCCTTCGCCCGCGCCGACTATTTGCCAGTTGCCGGCGGGAAGGTCAAAGGGCCACAGGACGTCCATATCAATTCGCGTGCCGTTATCCGTCCATGCTGCAATCGCGTGGAATTCGTTCGCCGCGTATCCAAACCAGTCAAATTTCCAATCTTGTTGATTAACTGAAAAATCGCCTGTAAGCGCGATGCTGCCATCGGGCGAAATCAATTTCAGCGTGAATGGGAGTCCAAACCCCGCGCCCCAAACGCACAAGATGCCGCGCTGCCACCACATCCCATAGGATGGATCGCCGTAAACCGCGGGCTGGTATCCCGCGTAAGCGCAAGGGTCCATATCGCCGCCGCCGCCGCCGCCGAAATTAACAACCTTATCAAAATCTGGCACAAAGGAAGTCGCCGTTTTATTCATGGTCGGCGTTCCGCCCACGCCAAAATTGAGGATCGGTCCCGAATCATACGTCGGCGTTTTCGACGGCGATACGGGGTTGGCGGGCGGCGGCGGCGTTTTTGTAGCCGTCGCAAGGATTTTTTTTGTGGGCAGATTATTGGGCGCGGCTGGCGGAATGACCACGGGCGTAGCCGGAGCAGTGCAAGCCAGTATGAGTATGATGACAGCCCCCATAAATACGCCGCGCATATAATGCTTTTTCGTATTCATGATGTTCTCCTTACGCGCCGCATTGCGACAACCGCAACGCTACTTCAGCGCGTCTAGTTTTGCCTGATAGGTTTTCAGGCTGAGAGAATCCGCGTTTTTTTCGGCGATGGCAATCGCGTCGTCATACGCTTGAACGGCTTGATCTTTTTTGCCCGCAGAAGCGTACATATCGCCGATCATGGAAGTATAGAATCCCTGATAGTACGGCGACGCGATTTCAACCGATTTTTCCAGCCAGCCGATAGACGCATCCGTATCGCCGCGTTTATAGGCGATATATCCAAGTCGGGCGTACGCGTGAGACGTCAGCGATTGCAGGCTTTCATAACCGCCGCTGGATTGTTTACGCGACTCATACTGCCCCGTCACCCACGTGAACTCATCCTGCGCGGCGGCAAGCCAATCTTGATTTGTTTGATGGCACGCATCCCGCAGGAGCGCGATTTGTCCGCGATAGAAATGGACTTTAGTTTCGATATTTGCGCTGGCGGGCTGGTCGCTCAACCCCAAAGCCCGATCCAATAAAACAGAAGCCCGATCAAAACCGGCAAGATCGCAGTTATTTTTATCCAGCCCCGCTTGCAAATACAACACGTTCGCCTTGCCGATCATCGCCCTGCCATAGTCGGCGTTATTTTCCAGCGCAAGTTGATAATTTTGTTCAGCCAGGGGTAAATCGGAGAAGTTTTGAGTTTGGGAATCTTTTCGCACATAGGCGTTGCCGATTAAGAGATAAACCACTTCGCGCCCCGAACCTACCCAATCTTCCTCTTCAGACGCATTCTGAAAATAGGTTAGCGCGTTGTCGAATTTATCTACGGAGTAATAAGCCAACCCCATGGTGATCAAATTCAAAGCGCGGACGCGCCCCACAAGGGCGGGATTTTCCGCGCCCTGGATTCCATTGAAGGGCAGGGTAAGCGCGAGTTCGCGTCCAATTTCATGGCTGCCCGTAATCTCGCTCGCGTCGCGGAAACTGGCGTGGTTGACGTAAAATTCGGGTTGGAATTTCGATTTTTCGCCGTCGGTAACGATAACCCCGTATATCAAAATATATGCGTTGATTTTTTTCGCAAGAACCTCAGCCGCCGCCGCGCGTTTTTCGGGCGTATTCCCCGCAACCGTCCCCGTCTCGTCGGGTCCCCACACCTGATAAGAAATTGACTTTTCGAGTTCCATCGCGGCAAATTGAGTTCCGATTTCCTGACTGATATAACTGGAGAGTAAATTGCCGTCGTTGCCCGAGATCTTTTTTCCGTTGGCGTCCTGCGTTAGGAATTCAGCAACAGCCACGTTGAATTGTTTCGTCATCATGATTTCTTTACGGGGAACGACATACCAGAGAATTACCGACAACAGAACAGCCACAGCCGCGAGTACAACCGCGAATGGTTTCCATCCGCCCTGAAAGATGATCTTGACGTTCGCCGCGAAACTCTTATTGCCCGCCGCGACGACATTATCAGAGCCTTCGATTTGAATATTATTTTCGACCTGCGGCTCAGGCTTGCGGGTGGACGTTTTTTTTCTTGGAGGCATAGCCGCTACGCTTTCCGCACTTGCGCTTTATCGCCGATTTTTTTTGCAACAAGACCAACGCCCGCCAACGGATTGACCAGCGTGGCAACCGCCACTTCAAAAATATCAGGCGCCATAGCCGCAATCGTATTGACGAGACGCTCCACGCGGCTGGCGTCTGCCTGCGCGCCTTTTTCCACCTCGCGGGCAATTTGCTCCACCTGTTGATTCAGCGCGGATTTATCTTCGGGATATAGATTCTGCAACCCGCTGATTTTTTTCTCCATCTGCTTGCGCCATGCTTCCATCTCCGCGTCGAGACCGCCCCCCTGATTGACCGTTGCGCGCGCGCCCCTTCCGATTGCCGCAACGTTGCTATTCCCCGTGATTGAGATTGTAAATTTATCCCCGCCCGCGTTCTTTGATGTTCCGCTTTTTTTCCCGGGCATATTTTTCTCTTCGCGTTTTTTCGCCGTCGCAACGGGACTAGAAGTATTCGTTTTTTTGCCATTCGTCGTAAACGATTTTACGATGCTCAAGACCGTTTGAAGACCCTCGCTGTATTTCAAGGCGGCGAAGTCCACATATTGAACCCGCCTCAAACGAAACGGAATTTCGCAGGATTCAATCAACAACGGGAGAATTTGCTTGTTGTGATCGAGCGCGTAACCGATCTCGTCCTTCACGTTTTGCGAAGCGGTGGAGGCTTCGGAAAGCAGAACAAGAAAGACAGCGCTTGCGTCCAGCCCTTTGACGATCTCATCATCCCAGCGGGCGCCTGTTTGAATGTCCGTTCGGTCAAGCCATACCTCATATCCCGCCTTTTCGAGACCGCCGGCAAGTTTGGCGGCAAATGCCGCATCGGAATGCGAGTAACTCAGAAATATTTGCGCTGTCATAAACGTATCCTTCCTTAACCTAACAAGATTATATAAGTTTTGAAGGAGCGTTGTCAATTGGCAGTTTCGCGGTTTGCGGCGCGAATCATCCGCCAGCGCGAGACGCAAGATACGCGTCTAATAAATCGCGGATTAAACTACGATCCGTCAGCGGAGAGCCGTCGGAAGCGTAATCGCCATAAAGCAAGGAGAGCGAAGACTGGGCGTCGTAGCCGAGCGTCACAACAATAAACGGAACGTCGCGATAGTAAAAAATTCCCGCATCCGTATTGATCGAACCGTGAACAAAGCGCGCGTGTCCATTCTTGCTCATGGACGTCGCTCCCATCTTCCGCGCAAGGTTTTTCAAGTTGCCCCGCGCAGGACCCTCTTTATCAATCGCCAATATCCCAAGAGCGGCGGCGCGCGCGCGGTCATCGTCGAAGTAGGCTAAGGCTTTATAGAATTTGAAGAGGTCTCTGGCAGTCCACACATTTTTGCCGTAAATATCGCTTACGCAGCCCAGCCTCGCGGTTTGACTCGCGCACTTGTCCTTCAATCCATGAGTGGGCAGGGTGACTTCGTATGGTTTTCCATTTGCGTCATCCTCCACCACCACGTCCCATTTAAAAAGTCCCCGCTGAATTTCATCGTCGCGATATTCGATATTCGAAAATTCATTGAACCATAAATTAAATTGACTGATGGCGTTGGGCTGGTAACAATCGCGCGTCGAAGAAAGCCGCGCCGCAGATTCCTCCGGCTGGCAGTTATCGTAAACAAATCGCAGAATATCCCCCGTCGAAAAATTATTGCTGCGCGTTATCATGCTGTACGCTTTGCCCAACACAAAAAAACGCTGGTCAATGGGGTCTTCCACGCCGTTCGCGTCAAAACGATTGGCGGCAAAAAAACGTTCCATGTCTCCCCAGTTATTCACATCCGCGACGTATTGCGCGACCTGGTCTCTGTATTCAGGAGTAACATACCGTTCGATATTATTCGCCGCTTCAATATCCGCGATGTAGGAATCCCACGCAGGGGATTCTGGATCCCAATATTTTTTACACCGCGAAAGGAAGTAGACCAACACAGGCGCTTTGAACGCGGAAGCAAATTGAAACGGCGCGTCCTCATTGATGGAAATCAACTCTTGATTGACGCTCAAGTCGTAAATATAAACGCCGAGATCGTCTTCGGTTTTATCGGGCAGGCAGCCCGCATCCGCGCCGGGCAAAGCGGATAGAAACATGCGATTGTATTCAATCGAAGCGGGCGTTATGGTAGGGACAATTGTCGGCGGAGGCAAAGTCACAGTCGGGAGCAGGGTTGCGCTCGCGGTCATAGTCGGCGGCTGGGCGGGCGTCGGGGTACAAGTCGCGTCAAGCGTCGCCGTCGGCGGCTGGAAAAATAACGGCGGGGCGGCGACTCTGCACGAAGTCAGCGAAAACGCCATAACAAAAATTAGCGGCAGAAAAACAAAACGGCTTTTACGATTAATCATCGGTTTCATAAATCAAATCATTCACGGCGCGGCGGGAAAATCCGCAAGAGTATATCACGGCGAAATATTCTAAAAATTCATCGCGCGGCGAAGCGCTCTCGAATGATAAAATCACGCGCATGACATTATTCGCCCTTCTATTCAGCGTCATCGTCGGCGCCGCCTCGCTCGCGTGGGGATTTTCGTCGGTTGGATTAACTTCCGCCGCGACGTGGATGTTAATTATCGGCGCGGTCTGGCTGCTCGCAATTCGGCAAAGATGGGATTGGTACTCGTCCTTCGGATTATTGATTTTTGTAATTGCGGCGGCTTTCGGCTTATGGCTCGACATCCCGTCAGGGTGGATGTTTTCAGGCGGACTCTTCGCGCTCTTCGCATGGGATATGAACGACTTCCGCCAGCGATTACGCTTCATCCTCAAAGACGACAACGCCCGCGCAATGGAACGCCGCCACCTCGCGCGAACCAGCCTGCTTGCGCTCGCGGGGCTTTTCCTTGCCTCACTCACAATGCTCGCGCGCGGACAATTCACTTTTTACTGGAAAGTCTTTTTAGCCGTAATCATCCTGACGGGCTTGGCGCAATTGACGGGGTGGATCAAGAAACAAAACTAGCAAATCCTAACGCAATTCCACAATCCAATGCCACAACGTATCGCCGACCGCCTCCAAACTTTCGGCAGAGACTTTATCCGCCGTGTCCTGCGCGGTGTGCCAGTAGGGATAATCAAAGTCAATCAAATCAACGGCGGGAATTCCTTTTTCGACAAACGGCGTGTGATCGTCTTCCATGTTGAATTTCTCTTCGTTGATAAATTTATCTTCATAGCCAAGTTTTGCGGCGGTTGACCAGATTTCCGCGCGGATGGTTTTATCCGAATTATGTTCAAGATAAATATTCAAATCCGCGTCGCCAATCATATCCACGATCACCACCGCGCGCGGATGGATTTCGATTTCTTCGGCAAACGCGCGCGAGCCGAGAATCCAATCCCAGCCTTCGATGTTTCCATTATCTTCGGCGTCGAAAAAAACCAGCCAAACGGGAACGCCGTCCTTCGGCAGCGAGCGCGCGAGTTCAAGCAAAACCGCCACGCCCGAAGCGCCGTCATTCGCGCCGATGACGGGTTCGCCGCGTTTTCTCAAATCGGGGTCGTTATCCGCGACGAAGCGCGTATCGTAATGCGCGCCGAGAATAATCTGCGGCGGCGCGTCGTCTCGTTTTGCGATGACATTGCGGATGGAATGCCCCAGCCGTTCTGAATCATGAAACGCGACCAACCACCCCGCGGCTTCCAACTCTGCGCGAATTAATTCCTGCGTTTGAAGATGTCCCTGCGTATCAGGCGACCGCGACCCGAAAGCGACCTGCGCCTTCACGTCTTCATAAGCGCGCAAACCATTGAATGAAACAGGATTCGATTCGACATTAAGAAAAGCCGCGAGATACCATCCGCTAACGAGGGCAAACAGGATGGCGATCAAAATTAGATAAATGGAAACAGTTCGTTTGGTCATAAAAAATTCCATTGACAGGCTTTGCGACATAAATGTCGCGTTACGTTCAGAACGACTCGAAATATTCCTTTAACGCATTCGCCGCGCGCGCCGCATAGCGTTGACCGCGCTCGCGCTTGCCGATTTTTTTCTCCAAGTCGAGCGGGGGCAAAATCCCGAAGTTGGCTTTCATCGGCTGAAAATCTTTCAAGTCGGCATGCGTGATGTAGTGACATAACGCGCCGAGCATGGTTTCGTTTGGAAGCGTGATTAAATTTTTTTGTTGAAGCGCGCGAGCCGCGTTGATGCCCGCCAGCAAACCCGTTGCGATGTTGCCCATGTAACCTTCCACGCCCGTAATTTGACCTGCAAAGAAAAGGTCGTCGCGCGCAATATGTTGCAGCGTGGGGCGCAAAAGTTTCGGCGACGCGATAAACGTATTGCGGTGCATTTGACCGTAACGTTCGAAGTCGGCGTTTTCCAAACCGGGGATCATTCTCAGCACGCGTTTTTGTTCTGGAAATTTCAGGTTCGTCTGAAAGCCGACAAGGTTATATAAATCGCCTGCGAGATTATCCTGCCGAAGTTGAACAACGCCATACGGACGCCTGCCCGTGCGCGGATCGCGCAGCCCCACGGGGCGCATGGGACCGTACGCCAGAGAATCCACGCCGCGTTCGGCAATCACTTCGACG
>JAQTWR010000133.1 GCA_028689195.1 Anaerolineales bacterium
AGGGATGGTTGTAATCGCTCAAGCCGTTGACGACGGGAATTTCAGACCATTTGGCAAGTTCGACAACGTGCGCGTGATCGAAGACGCGCGCCATCAACGCCTGTGTATATCCCGATAAAACGCGGGCAATATCCGCAATGGATTCGCGTTTGCCGAGTCCAATCTCGTTGGGAGAGAGATACAGCGCGTCGCCGCCGCAGTGACGCATCGCCATATCGAACGAAACGCGGGTGCGGAGACTCGGCTTTTGGAAAATCATTCCCAACACTTTGCCTTTGAATATCTGTTCATTGCCTTTCGTGAAATATTCCTTCTTTAATTTCACCGCTAGGTCGAGCAGGTCTTGAATTTCATCCGACGAGTAATCGGAGATTGCAAGAAAATCCTTCATTGGTGCTCCTTGTTATTTTTATCAGAGTATATCTGTATTGATGAATTCTGTGGGAGTGAAGGTCAAAAGTCAACTCCCAAATCACGAACTACGCGCCACGAACCACGCGCTACGAACTTCTCGCCTTCTTCCAATAGCGCATCATGCCGTCGGCGCTCATGCCGACTGGATTCGCAATCGTATACGCCTGAATCACATCGGCGCTCAATCCTTTTGCGCGGCTTTGCTCGTCCATCCACGCGGAAAAATCTGCGCGCAGCGATTCGATTGACGGATCGTTCGGCATCATTTTTTCGAGCCATTTCTCGGTCGCGTCTAACGTTCTTTGCAATTCGTCGAGCTGCCAATCGGCGTCGTCGAAAATTCCAAAATGAGTCGGGGCGATGCGCGCAAACTTCAAAGAGCGCAGGCGGCTGATGCTCTCGCGCCATTTTCCAAAGTGCAGTTCGGGCGGAGGCATGGGCGCGCGCAAGTAGGGATACCCGCGCATCCGCACGCCGCCAATATCTCCGCTGAAACAAATATCTTCAAAAAGATAGGCGTAATGATGTTCCGCGTGACCGGGCGTATTGACCGCGAGGAATTTCAAATTTCCGATAACGATTTCTTCCGCGTCTTGCGGGACGATGAGTTTATCGGCAGCGACGGGCAGGAATTCGCCCCAAAGCATATCCATCCTCTCGCCGTAGATGCGCGTGGCGCTGGCGATGAGTTTTTCGGGGTTGAGCATGTGCGGCGCGCCAATGGGGTGGACGTAAATCTGCGCGCCCTGCTGCGAGAGCCATCCCGCCGCGCCCGCGTGGTCGAGGTGAATATGCGTCAGCAGGACGTGGGTCACATCGCGGGGCGTCAGCCCTTCGCGCGCAAGACCAGATTCGAGCGCGGGCAGAGTCGAACCGGGTCCAGATTCAATCAACGCGACCGCGTCGCCAGATCGAATCAAATACGAGGCGATGGCTTGCGATCTATTCTGAAAATTCAAGTCTAGCGTGACAACATCGGTCTTTGCCATGTTTGCATCTCCTGTGAAGAAAAGTTGACGGGAAGCCCCGAAAGCGTTTGCGTGAGGTTGTCGCCATATTTGACGATACAAAACGGAACGCGGCGCGCGTGCAGTTCAAGGCTGACGGTATCGGCGCTGTTCATGCCGCCAAAAGACGGCGAATCAATCAATACGACCAGCGGGCGCAGATAACGCCGCCGCAAATCGTCCACCGCGAGTAAAAGGTCGGCGCGCGCGTTGGGCGTGATAAGAATGGCGCTCGAACCCTGCGGCAGTTGCGAAGCCTGCGCCGAAGCCAGAGCCGCAATGGATAGTTCCCCGTCGGCTTCGACAAAGGCAAGCGTTTCTAATATTTTACCTTCCTGCCTTTCGCTACGGTCGGCGGAGTGAACGGTAAACGTCTGTCCCGCGCTGACATAGCCGACCGCGCGGCGCTGCGAAATAAAATAATGCGCGAGCGACGCGGCAACGCTGACGGAATATTCCAGCGTGGATGGCGCTAAATGGAATTCGGGGCGTTTGTTGAACAACACGACTTCGGTTGAAATTTCGGCGCTTTCTTGTTTTTCGATATGCGCGCTTCTTTGCAGATCAAGATACAGCCACACTTCGGCTTGCGGGTCTTGTTCAAATTCTTTGACCATCAATTGATTGCGGCGGATACTCGTGCGCCAGTGAATGCGCTTCATCGCGTCGCCGTGGACATACTCGCGCACGCCGGCGGCATGGGGCGTAATATCCGCCGATTTTTTGCGAATGACCTGCCCGCCCGGCAAAAGTCCCGGCGGAAAGAAAAAAGATTTTATCTCGAAGAGCATGGGCATGACGATGAGTTTTTGCTTTGCGGGAAATTCGACGCTTGCGCGGAACAAACCAAACGGGTCGCCGCTGGTAACGCGCGTGGGACCAAGCGAGAACGCGCCGCGCCGCGTGAGCCATGTGCGCGAAACGTACGACCGCTGCTGCCTGCCGAGCGCCATCGTCAAAAGGCGCGAACCGGCGGAGTGAGGAATGTTCGACTGGTTCAATATCTCGACCCACGGGGCAAAAATACGGCTGGTATTGAACAGCGTAAAATGTTCTTCAAAAACGTCGCCGACGTTGGCGCGTTGTATGCGCGCAACCCTTTTGAATTGCAAGCCGCTGACCGCCCAACGCGTCCACGCCCAACTGCCCGCGCCCAAAAAAATGCCGAGATAAATAAAACGCGAATAAATAGCCGCGCCTGTTAACGCCGCGCCAACCGCGCCGATCAATAACAGTAAGGCAAGTAGAATTTGCCCCGATCTCATTTTGATTTCTTTTGCGCTGACGCGAATTCTCCGCCGGGAACGGGCGTCGCTTCGATGACTTCTTGAACGATGCGCTCGGAGCTCAGGTCGCGTAAGCGCGCGGCGGGGCTGACGATGACGCGGTGCGCCAAAACGGAGACCGCCAACGCTTGAATGTCGTCGGGTAAAACGTAATCGCGTCCAAGCAAGGCGGCGCGCGCCTGTCCTGCGCGGGCAAGGGATAAACTTCCGCGCGGACTCGCGCCCAGATACACATCCGCGCTTTGGCGCGTGTGCGCGGTCAATTGAACGACATAGCGTTTAACTTCAGGGGCGATGAAGACGCGCTTCACGTTTTCAATCGCCTGCAATATTTCTTTCAACTTAACAACGGGTTTCAGCGCATCAAGCGGATGCCGAATCTGCTGGTCTTCCAGCACGCGGATTTCTTCGGACATGGTGGGATAGCCCAAACGCAAACGCAATTGAAAACGGTCTAATTGCGCTTCGGGAAGCGGAAACGTGCCTTCATATTCGATTGGGTTTTGAGTCGCCAGCACCATGAAAGGCTGGGACAAGATGTGCGTCTCGCCGTCCACAGTGACCTGCCGCTCTTCCATCGCTTCGAGCAGGGCAGCCTGAGTCTTTGGCGTGGCGCGGTTGATTTCGTCCGCGAGAATGATTTGCCCAATGATGGGACCCGGACGAAACTCGAAATTATTTTTCTTTTGGTTGTAAATGGAAACGCCCGTCACGTCGCTGGGAAGCATGTCGGGCGTAAATTGAATTCGATTGAAAACGCAATCCAGCGAACGCGCAAGGCTGCGCGCCAATATGGTTTTACCTACGCCGGGGACATCCTCGATCAAAACATGTCCCTGACAGAGCAGCCCAATCACAATCAAATCAATGGATTGCCGCTTACCGATGATGACCTTTTCAAGATTGCTGATTACCCGTTCGCCAAAGTCTTTGACGTCCATTATAAAAATTCCTTTTCAAAACAAGATGCGTCGATTCTATCACGCCGTTTTGAGTTGCGCGTAAATCGTGTATAATCTCGCGCACGCCTCAGTAGCTCAATGGATAGAGCGCCTGACTTCGGATCAGTAGGTTCCGGGTTCGACTCCTGGCTGGGGCACAACTTTAATTTGGAGGTTGTGCTATGGCTCTTGAAAATTTTAACGTCTTCGGCATGATATTTATAACAAAGGACAAAATAAAAATCACAGCAACGGCATTTAATGGAAAAAAGTCGAAAAGTTCCTCAAATACGTTCCGCGAACAAAGCGAAAAACTTGCCGGTCTAGTGATTCCATTTTCCGCTCGCGTTGGCAAAAGCGATATCCCGCTTTTATTTGGAGAACGCGCGATAAAGATTGAAACCGAACAAGTTGTAAATTCAACTTTGTACCTTGACGAGTTAAGATTGCTTGAAGCAAAACTTCTAAAATTTTTATCGTTTTTTGAATAAGAGACTTCCGCCCGCGCATTCTTCGGTTCTCCGGGGATGCGCGGGCGTTCAAGTTAGGCTGGGTGTGGATGTAGGTCCCGCCTAGTCGCCGACAGGCTGCTTTGCCTTGTCTTGGATTGGACTCCGCGAGACAAAGCACAATGTCGTAAAGACGGCGGATGTGTCAGCGTCCGCCGTTATTTTTTAACTACTTTGAAAAGTTGATCAAGGGTGATATTAAGTGCTTGGCAAATCCCCGCAAGAGTTTCAAGGGAAATTCCTGTTGTGTAATTGTGGTAAATATTTAAGGCGGTTTTGTAGTGAACGCCTGACATCGCCGCTAGTTTGCGTATGCTAATATCTCGTTCTTTCAATATTTCGTCGAGCCTAAAAATTATTTTCATAGCTCTATTATAGCGCATGTGCCAACTTGTTGCCACACCATTGACAAATCAAAAAATCATGTGGTAAGATGTTGCCACATACACAGAACTGACATTCTGTACATGGAAATCAAAAAACAAAGGAGTCCAACAATGAACGCCAACACCACACAAGTCTGCAAGAAATGCAAGGTTGATAAGTCGCTTACTGAGTACCACCGCCGCGGAGCCAGCCACCAACGTATTTGCAAGACTTGCCGAAAATCGCATGTTCCGAGCGGGGGGAAACGCGTTATCATCATGAATCCCTCGTCATTGTATCCTGAGCTTGCCATGCGTATTGAAAGCCTTAAAGGAAAGCTTCGTTCCAAAGCCGCCAGTTACGCCAGCGACCAGATGGAAGCAGACGACATATATGCCGCGATGGTAGAAGAAATCCTGTTCAAATCCAAACCCGAAGACTCCGACTCTCGCATCCTCACCCGCGCAACGTGGGCAGCGAAAGCCGTCATTAGCAAATACAAAACCTACTCCTCGCTTGTCGAAGACGAAGCCAGCATGCTGACCAAAACAGACGATGACGACATGGAATTAGTTGCCAGCCCGTACCAATCTGCCGAAGATGATTTTCTTTACCGCGAAAGCATGAGCGAAATACTGGAAAAAGTCGCGCTTCTACCGAAAGAGTATCAGGTCATTATTTCAATGCTAACGCTCGGATACAACCAGCGCGAGATTGCCCACAAGTTGCAGAAATCTGACCAGGCGATTTCATCAACTATAAAGAATATTGCCACGCAGTTGACTACACTCGGACTCTCCCCCTCCCTCTCGTTTGCATAGAAAAACTTGACCTTGCAAATCCCCACCATTTTTTGGCGGGGATTTTTTTGATTCACTCACATAGTATTTTTTTATCCGAGTAAGAGAATATTTTATATCCCCTACAAGGGACGTTATTTTCAAATACACATCACAAACATCAGACACAGTAGAAAAGGCGCATCTAAGCGCGGTTCAATTTGTTCTACGGCGCTTCTACAGCATTATTCGCACTCATTTTACAAGTCGTGGTTATTACTTTGGAAAAAACGCTCTATGAACACTTGTAAGGGTATGGACATCAACAAAATCCAACCCGATATTGCAAGAATAGATATCGAACGTTCAGGTCAAACCATGTTGTTTGTTAGGGCATGGAAAAAGGGTTTCAATCCAGACGACGCTGGTTCTCCAGCGTTTGAAGATTTGATTGACGCGATCTCCATGACACAGGTCTGTGCCGCACTCGAAGCACAGGGGTTTTCGGTCACTATGACCAGCGCGGCGCAAGCGCGAGCATTGCGCGGAGAGGTAACTCGCGTGGATTTTGTTAAGCAAACTGACGGCTGGCACATCAAAAAATATCCGCATGGGTGGAGAGCCTCAACACGTCCGATGTCAGATGTTGTCAAGTCCGAAGATGAAATCAACGCCGCGATTCATTGGTGTAAAGAACACGGGTGGACAGTGCGCGAAAATCCAGGATTATCACGCGCATGGAAAGGCAAGCCATTGCCAGTACGAACTGCTGAGGCAATCAGACAAATAAGAACAAAAGCGACTCCGGAACAACGATTTGCAAATTTTTTATACGACTTCTAAGGAGATAAAAATGACAGATGATCTACTCAAAAAGCACGAAGGATGGAACGACGAGGATTTCAAAAAAGCCTATGGGACGCAATGGGAAGCCATGAAAGCGCAAGACACATTCATGCGCCTTCCCAAAGAAGATCAGGAAGCAATTCGCAAAGTTGAAATCCAACGGTGGGAAAACCAAAAAAACGGGATGGCAAAGATCAAGGTCTATGCCGATATGGAGGAAGTCCAGCGGCGTTTCGTCGGCGTCTTGGCAAACGACCGAGACGCGCGCGCCTACATCGAGAGCGTCGTGATTGCCGTGTCGAGCGATCCGCAATTACAGCAATGCAACCCGCGCAGCATTATGTATCAGGCGTTGCGGGCTGCATCGTTGCGGTTGTCGGTGGACAAAAGTTTGCATCAAGCCCATCTTGTTCGCTACGGTGAAGAGTGTCAATTAATTGTGGACTATCACGGTCTCGTGCAGATGAGCGAAGACACTGGCTACTATTCCATCCCGCCAAACGTATCACCCATCTACGAAGGCGAGGATGTGAAAATAGACCGCTTCTCCGGTCAAGTAAAAATTGAGGGCGAAAAGAAAAGTTCTACCGTCATTGGCTGGTGTGGTTACTTCAAAGCAAAAAACGGCTCGGAGCGCTGGCTGTACATGACGAATGACGAGTGCGATTCGCACGGCAAAAAATACAACCCCAAAGGATTCGCATCTCCCAAGTCGGCGTGGAGCACCGACAAAGAAAAAATGCGCCGCAAAACTGTACTGCGCCAACTTGTTCTGCGGTGGGGACACTTTACGCCCTACATCGAAAAAGTCATGCTATCAGGCGATGTGATTGGCATTGAACAAAGCGAACTTCCTCCAGCCGAAGCAATTGCAATCATCCCGTCACAGAAAATAGACGAGCGGGATGTTATGGCAGAGCTTGGATACGCTCAGCAGTAATCAATTTCCCACTTGAACACTTAACAGCCTGACTCTTGCGAGTCAGGCTGAAACCACACAGGAGCAAAAAATTGAAAATTATCCACAAACTATTCCGCAAGAAACGCCTTCCTTCCACGCGCGCGCAGTTGATTGCGCTCCCTAACGCCGTAGTCATCCACACGGATGAAGGCAATATCATTATCACTCCGAAATTGG
>JAQTWR010000134.1 GCA_028689195.1 Anaerolineales bacterium
AACGCCGCGATCAATATTCGGGCTCGATGGCAGCAGCGTAAAATCGCCGCCGCTGGGATTTGTTAATTGAGGCGCATCCCCGTATCCGTTACATTCGAGTCCCGTTCCCCTGCACAAAGCCGCGACGCTCGCGTAGTTGATATTTTCCCATTTGAAGCGCGGGCTAAAAGCGCTGTACCAATCGTTGCTGTCCCAATGATTTCCCGCCAAGCCGAGCGGAACGGCGTAGACCGCATAATGATTATTTTGAAAAATATTATCGAGCATGGTCACGTTATGCGCGGCGCTGATTAAATCTGCGGCGTTGGGATTGATTTGATTCGTCCAAAAAGTGTTGTGATAAATAAAAATCGCGCCGTCAGAATTTCTATCCAATTTGATTCCCCTGCCAGTGTAGTTGGCAAAGGTCGAGCGCAAAACCCAAACGGGTCCCTGCGTAATCGGCGCGAGCGAAATGCCCACGAGGGTCGTATTGACGGCGTTATTCCGAAAACGCTGATTGACGCAAGCGCCTTCGGGTTCAAGCGCGTCGTCGCTAATGTGATGAAGATTGTTGTCGTAAATATCCGCGTCGAACGCCAACGCCGAATTTTCCATATCGCCCGACGAGCCTGTATAAATTCCGTTGAAGAAATTGTGGATGTTATTGCCGCGCACAATCGCGCCGATGTGACCGCGCAGCACAATGCCCGTGCCTTCCATTGAAGTGGCTTTCACCGCCTTCCAGGGCCAGGCGTTCACAAACGGATCATAAATTTCATTGTATTCAATGCGCGTGTCGTTGCCGCTCGCGTCGCCGCCCGTCCATTCGATAAAAATCCCTTTTTGAAGATTATGAATTTTATTGTTGCGAATGACCACATGCGACGCGTTCTTCATGCAAATTCCGCAGCCATATTGCGAGCCGTAAAAACGGATTTCAAATCCTTCGATCCACAGCCAATCGCGACCGTCCGTTTTTATCGCTTCGTTCAGCAGCGGAACCTTCCATATATGTCTCGCGGGGTTATCCAAACTTCGCACATAAAGTCTCGTGGTGTTCGGCGCAATGTAAAAGCCTTCGCGCATCGCCACTTTATTATGTCCCACGCCGTTCATCAATCCTGTTAAATTATCGTACATGTAATAACGTTTTTGATCGCGCGCCAAATACGCAATGGGCGCGGTAATTTTCGTGAACCAGACGTTTTTCGCAACGGGCGTCCATACATTTCCGCTGAGCGTTCGCGCGCCGTCGAGGATCGCGCCGCTGCCCTGCGCCTTGATTTGAATCCAATTATTTTCCGCGCCGGAATTTGGGAAGGTGATCGCTTCGCGGTAGACTCCATCCGCCACCAGGATTTGAGTCCCCGCCCCCGCGCGATTGACCGCGTCTTGAATTTTTTTGAACGGCGCGGAAATTGATCCATCCCCATTAAGCGCGGCTTTACCGTCCACGTATAGAATCGTCGAAGGCGCGAATTGAATCTCGTCCGCTTGCGTTGTCGCTGCGCCCGTAATTTCCGCGTTTCCGTCGCGCGCTTTCACCTCGTAAGTTGTGGATGGCGAAAGCCCGAACAAACTGCCAATCAACCGCCCGTCGTCCATCTTCGTCAATGGATGACCCTGCCGCCAGACGGTCTCTCCGCTTTGGCGGTAGAGCAATTCTGCGGCGGCGGGCAAATTCGCGCCGCTGACGGTTACGCCAATCGTTTCGATATTTGCGACAAAATCCAACGCCGTAAAATCCGCCGTCAGCGCCGATGCGGAAGCGAAGGTCAATGTTGTGAATAAAATAATCAACGCCGCCGCCAGTCGGAAGATTTTACCTGCATGGGATGTAAATTTGGTTTGCATGTTTCTCCTTTTATAACGCGTTCCAGAGTCCATTTATATTGTATGCCCCCGTCGCCCAAAGTCTGTTACAAATCCCTTGTCATTTTGCGCCGCGCCGATATTTTTCGATTTTAAGAAAATCGTGATAATAGGACTTCCGTCCATTGTCCGCGACTGACATTCGTGTACAATATGACGAATATTCATGCGGAAGGTTAATTATGCGTATCGCTTTTCTCTCTGACATTCACGGCAATTACACGGCGTTTCAGGCTGTCCTCAAGGACCTTGAAGCGCAGAAAATTGACCAGTTTGTCAGCCTGGGCGATACGATTACGATGGGACCGCAGCCCGTCGAGACGCTGCGCGCGCTTAGAAATTTGGGCTGTTTATACGTCAAAGGGAATCACGACGACGCCGTGTTGGAGCCTGAAAAAGCCGAACAATACGAAGTAACGCATTACCTTATCCCCGATTTACATTGGTGTCAAAGACAATTGAGCGCCGACGACCTCGCTTTTCTCGCGTCTTTCAAACCCATGATCTCGCTTGCCTTGCCGAACGGAATAAAAATCCTTGCCTATCATGGGTCGCCGCTTTCTTCGACCGATATTATTCAGGCGACGACGAATTCCGAATTGCTGGATAAATATTTTGAAGGGCAAAACGCCGACATTTACATCGGCGGGCACTCGCATATTCAAATGACGCGGCGTTACGGGAAAAAAGTGATCTTGAATTCGGGCAGCATCGGCAACGCGTTTGAATTTGTGTACGCGCCGGGCAACAAGCCTAAATTACTCCCTTGGGCGGAATATATGATCGTCAGTCAGTCGGATGATTTCTTCAGCGTGGATGCGCGCCGCGTCTACTTCGATACCGACGAAGTGCATAAGATCGTCAAAGAGAGCAGCTTGCCCGGCTCGGCTTGGTGGCTTAGACAATACGATAAATAACCCAAGTTGTTACCATGTTTTCTGGGCAAGAAAATTTCAAACCCTTGCCACAGATACCGATTTGCACGGATCTTTTTCAACTCAGTGAAAATCCGTGTAACACCTGCGCGGCGCGCCTTGCTGGACAAGGCGCGCCGCGTTGCTTTTAACCTTCTCCGGCAACGGCGTGACATTTCTGGCAAACCGCTACCGTATCCTTTTCATTAAGATATTGGATGGCGACGCTTCCATTGGTATTGTGACCGTTATGACAGCTGACGCAAGTCGCCGCGTTCTTATCCGCCGCCTGCCACTTGGGCAGAAACACATGGAAGTGATTATTCATATCCTGTTTCTGCGCAATATTCGCGTGGCACTTCAAACAATTGCCGTCGCCGAACGGCTCCTCCATTACGGCGGGCTGCGGATATTTTGTAAAAAGATAGGAGAATGTATCCGTTGCGCCCGTCATCAAACCGCCGATGCGCCCCGTTATGCCGCCGCCGCTATGACAGTCAATGCAGCGCGCGGCTTTTGCGGTGTGGAAGCTCGCCAAATCCACGGGCTTGTCTGCGGCAAGCGAGCGTTTATAAAACGTGGTCTCGCCTTCGGTGTGACACGAAGCGCAGAAACTATCGTGGTTTTCAAGTTGCGTTCCCACGAACATGGAACTCACGATCAACATGACTATCGCCGCCGCCCCCCATGCGATAAATTTCATCCGCCCGTCTAATATCTTTAATATCGGCTTGGTTTTGCGCTTCGATTTTGAAATTTGTTTTTTTGGCATAACGCCTCCTTTGGCTGGCGAATTATACGCTCGGCATTGTTAAAGATAGATGAGCGCTTTATGTAATTCTGGCTTGCCAAACAGGCAATCCGTTCCTTAAGATAAAATAGGAAACTATGAAACTAGCCGCCCTTGTACCCATGCGTCACCATAGTCAGCGCGTACCCGGTAAAAACTACCGTCCGCTGGCGGGCAAACCGCTTTTTCATCACATCCTCGAAACCCTGCTCGCCGTCCCCGAAATCGAAACCGTGATGGTAGATACAGATTCCGAGCCTGTGATGGACGGCGTGCGCCGCGACTTTCCTACCGTCAAGTTGATTCTGCGCCCCGAAAATCTCCGCGCCGACGACGTGCCCATGAACGATATTCTCCTGCACGATACCGCGCAGGTCAACGCGGATTTTTACCTGCAAACCCATTCCACCAATCCGCTGTTGAAAGCGGAAAGCGTCTCGCGCGGAATCAAAACCTTCTTCGATCAATACCCCAAATACGATTCGCTTTTCTCCGTCACGCGCCTGCAAACGCGGTTATATTTTCAAGACGGACGCGCCATCAATCACAATCCGCTCGAACTGATTCAAACGCAAGACCTGCCTCCCGTTTACGAGGAAAATTCGTGCATGTATCTCTTCACGCGCGAGAACCTTATCCGCAAGCGTCACCGCATTGGCGATAAGCCGCTCATGTTTGAAATCGGCGCCGACGAAGCCTGGGATATTGACGAAGAATTGGATTTTGAAATTACGGACTATTTAATGAAGAGAAGAAATGCCTCGCTTTAAAAATATAATCAATATCTTTACAAAAGTATTTTCATATCCGTGGTATCCGCTCGTCATCAGCGCCTACCCTGCGCTGGCTTTGCTCTCGTCCAATGCGGGGCAGGTTCAACGCAGCGCGGGAATTCGTCCTTTATTGGCGTCTGTGCTGTTCGGCGGATTTGTGTTTTTTACCCTCTGGTTATTTTTTCGTCAGGCGCATAAAGCCGCCTTTCTTTCCGCGCTTTGGATCGGGCTGTTCTTCAGTTTCGGTCACGCTTACATGTATCTCAAAGACGAATATCCTAAAGCGGATTACGCGCCCCGGCTTTTGATTTGCTGGGGAATTTTATTCGCGCTCGCGCTGCTTTGGGCGACGCGCCCCAGGTTGACTTTCGTCTCAGCCGCGCCGACGATTAACACAATCTCTGCGGCGCTGATTCTAATGGCGGTTTGGCAATCCGCTTCAAGCGTCGGGCTGCGCCGCGCGAGCGCGTTGGGCGCGGATAACGCTCCAATCCAGAACGATCTTCGCGCGCCAGCCAATCCTCCCGACGTTTATTATTTCATCCTCGATTCTTACGCCCGCGCCGATACGCTCAAGATGGCGTACAACTACGACAATATGGAATTTTTGAATGCGCTGCGAGAACGCGGTTTTTACGTTGCCGAGTGCAGCCAGAGCAATTATCCCCGCACCGATGTTTCGGTGGCGGCGGCGTTGAATATGACCTATCTGCAAGACCTCGACAGCGAATTTACGCCCGATAGTACCGCGCGCAACACGTTATGGAATTCGCTCAAACACAGCGCCGCGCGATACAACTTCGAGCGCATGGGATATCAAACCGTCAACTTTGCGACGGGTTTTGCGTGGAATGAATTGGACGACGCCGACGTATATATTACGCCGCCGCCCATCACTTCGGGCATGACCGAGTTCGAGGGACTCTTCCTCGATACGACGCTTGCGCGGTATATCAACGATTGGGGTTGGGTGAATCCCGATGCGGTGATGGGGCAGTCTTTCCGCGACCGCTTCAATAGTATTTTTGACAACATGGATAAACTCGCGGGCGCGCCCGCTCCGCAGTTTGCTTATATTCACGTTATCTCGCCGCATCCGCCTTTTGTGTTCGACGCGGACGGAAATTACACAAACCCCGCCGATTTTTGGGACGAGCGGAAATTATATCCTTACGATTTATATGAAAAGGGCTATACTAGCCAGACAACGCACCTCAATCAAAAAATGTTGTCGGCGATAGATACGATATTGAAAAAATCCAAAACGCCGCCGATTATCGTTGTTCAAGGCGATCACGGTCCGTGGATGCAGCCGCACGACCGCCTCATGTGGATTCTTAACGCGTACTATTTGCCGAATCATAACGATAAGTTGTATAAAACTATTACGCCCGTGAATACCTTTCGTATTATTTTCAACGAATATTTTGGCGGAAAATACGACCTGCTCGACGACGCAAGTTACTATTCGCCCGTGCCTAAAATATACGATTTTTCTTTAATACCCAATAAATGCAAATAAAATGCGCCTTCGTTCCAACCTTTTCTCGGCGGGAAAGGGTCGGGGAGATGAGGACGCATCAAGGAGATTTTCATGCGCGCCGTAGATATCATTATAAAAAAACGCGATAAAAAAGAATTAACCTCGCAGGAAATTGAGTTTTTCATTCAGGGTTTCACCAACGGGGATATTCCCGACTATCAAGCCTCGTCTTTTGCAATGGCGATTTTCTTGAATGGAATGACCCATTTGGAAACGACCGCCCTTACGCTGGCGATGGCAAAATCGGGTCAGACGCTCGACCTTTCCGGGATTGTCAAAATCGCGGTGGATAAACATTCTTCGGGCGGCGTGGGCGATAAGACCAGCATTTCGGTGATGCCGATAGTCGCCGCGTGCGGATTGCCCGTCGGCAAAATGTCGGGTCACGGGCTGGGATTCAGCGGCGGCACGCTGGATAAACTCGAGTCGATTCCCGGCTTCCGCGCGGATTTATCCACCGATGAATTCAAAATGCAACTCAAAGAAAAGGGAATTGTGCTGACGGGGCAGTCGCTCGACCTCGCGCCCGCAGACGGCAAACTCTACGCGCTGCGCGATGTGACCGGCACGGTCCCGTCCATGCCGTTGATCGCTTCGTCCATTATAAGCAAAAAAATCGCGGCGGGCGCGCAAGCCATCGTGCTGGATGTGAAGGTCGGGCTCGGCGCGTTCATGCAGACTTTGGACGAAGCCCGCGAACTCGCCGATTTGATGGTTAGCATCGGGAATTTGGCTGGGCGCAAAATCACCGCGCTGCTTTCGGATATGAACCAGCCTCTCGGATGCGCCGTTGGCAACGCGCTTGAAACCGTCGAGGCTATCGAACTCCTGCGCGGACGCGCTCCCAAAGATTATTACGAACATTGTATGCACGTCGCCGCGCATGTTCTCGTTCTTGGCGAACGCGCAAAGGATTTAAGCGAAGGGCGCGCCATGGCGGAAAAATCCATCGCGGACGGCGACGCGCTGGAAAAACTCCGCGTGTTGGTTCAGGCTCAGAGCGGCGACGCCGAGTATGTGGACGACACTTCCAAATTCGCGCGCGCGAAATACGTCGAGGTTGTTCCCGCGCCGCGCAGCGGATTCATATCGCAGGTTCACGCAAGATTGGTGGGCGAGGCGGCTGTCGCGCTGGGGGCGGGGCGCGCGAAGAAAGACGACGCGATTGATTACGCCGTCGGATTCCTCATCCACAAAAAGGTCGGCGACAAAGTGGAGGCGGGCGAGCCGCTCTTTGAAATCCACGCAAACGACGAGGCTAAGCTGGCGGATGCGCGCGCGGCGGTACTTTTGGCTTATGCTTTTAGCTCCGAATTCGTGCCGCCATTACCGCTGTTTTACGAGTAAAATATAAAGAGTTGGATAGAGAGAAAAGGTATTTTAAGGTTTGCA